>JAYTQI010000324.1:0-8441 GCA_043746825.1 Hyphomicrobium sp.
GCTTCGGCGGACATACCGATAGATCCAAAGCCTGTAACCATCTCTGTGACGTGCTCGTATGCCAGCTCAACTGCCAGAACATTGCCAGTGCCGTCAGCGTCAACGCTGCGAGTCTCCGTCAAGGCCTGCTCCCAGCCGAGCAGCGCCGCGGCCTTGTTGGCCTCACGCTCGGCAATGCCTAGGCTAAGATTTGCAACGGTGGCAATCACGCGCTTGGACACGAGCGGCCCAGCTTCATCGAGGGTGAGAGGTACTAAGCCATCGTGTGGCTTGATAATCGCGTGCCACTTGCCCCCGCCCGCCGGGAAAAATCCAGGGCGATGCAAGGCCACGTTAACCTCAGCGCCCATACGGCCAAGCACGGGCAGGAACACATTCTTGATATAGTCGAACGTTGGCGCGGACGGATTGTGCGTTCCGCCTTCGAACACGACGCGTGACTCATCCTTAGCGACGAGCAACGCAGGCAACACAGTTTGAAACACGAGCGATGTTGACCCGGCCGAGCCAATGGCGAAACGATATTGCCCGGCGCGCACCTCGCCCGGCTCGAATACAAGCTTCTGTGAGCCAAGCTCAGCACCCGTAGCCTTCGCGCCAGAAATCTCAACGCTGGCCCGCACGCACGCTAGATGCTGACGCAGCAAGCCCGGCTTCTTGCGTTTGGCGCGGATGTTGTCGATGCGGAAAGGCGTGCGGGTGATCATCGCCAGCGACAACGCCGTACGCAAAATCTGCCCGCCGCCTTCTCCGTCCGCGCCATTGAGAACCAACATCATCTACCCCTTCACACACACCACTTGCCTGAGCGTATGCACGATCTCAACCAGGTCGGCTTGCGCGGCCATGACGGCATCGATGTCCTTGTAGGCTTTCGGTGTTTCATCAATCACGTCCTCGTCCTTGCGGCACTCGATGCCAGCGGTATCACGGGCGTGATCTTCGAGCGTGAAGCGGCGCTTGGCCTCTGTCCGCGACATCGCCCGCCCGGCGCCGTGCGAGCACGAGCAGAAGCTTTCTAAGTTGCCCTTACCGCGCACGATAAAGGATTTCGCCCCCATCGAGCCCGGAATGATGCCCATCACGCCCTCGGCCGCCCGCACTGCGCCCTTGCGCGTGATAAAGACGTTCTTGCCGAAGTGGTGCTCACGCGCGACGTAGTTGTGGTGGCAGTTGACGGCCTCGAGATGCGCCTCGAACGGCTTGGGGATCGCACCGCGCAGTGCAGTGATGGCGTGTTCCATCATGACCTGGCGATTCATCATCGCAAAGCCCTGCGCCCATTCAACCGCCATCACGTAATCATCGAAATGCTCAGTGCCTTCGGGAAAATACGCCAGGTCTTGATCGGGGATATTGATGAACCAGCGCTTCATATCCTCCTTGGCCAACTCGATGAAGTGCGTGCCAATGACATTGCCCACGCCGCGTGAGCCCGAGTGCAACATCACCCAGACGCGGTTATCCTGATCGAGGCAAACCTCGAGAAAATGATTGCCAGTGCCAAGCGTGCCCAAGTGGTTGGTCGAATTTGACTTGGCGATCTTGGGGTACTTATCGGTGATGCGCTTGAAGCCCGCTTCCAAGCCGCCCCAGGCCGCGACAGTTGCGGGCGGCAGGTTGCCCCACGCACCTTTATCGCGGGAGATTCCGCGCCCGACAGTCCGGCCATGCGGCACAGCTTTTTCCAACGCCGCGCGCACGCCTGACAGAGTGTCGGGCAAATCAGAGGCGTTCAAAGATGTGCGAACAGCCATCATCCCGCAGCCGATATCGACGCCGACAGCAGCCGGGATAATCGCGCCGAGCGTCGGGATGACGCTGCCAACCGTCGAGCCGATGCCAAAGTGCACATCGGGCATCACAGCCAGCCACTTATAGATGAACGGCAACTGCGCGGTTTTCAAAAGCTGGTTCTGCGACTGCTCCTCAACCGGCACGCCGCGCGTCCACATTTTGACAGGCACAGCGCGTTCGCCAGCAGCCTTTGCGGCGCCAGAGCGTTCAGCCAGGAATTCGTAGTTGCGTTCCATCGGGACAGTCCTATTTCAACGTTCAAAGACGAGATAAAGAGGACGTGACGACTAAGTTGAGTGAAACACCTGCTCTACCAACTGAGCTACGGAATCTCTTGCGAGATACCGGCGGGGCTCGAACCCGCGACCCGGTCATGAAATATGTAGTTCCACAGGCATTCGTCACGTCCTCAAATCTCCCTCTCCCCGTTACTTCACTCAACTGGGAGAGGGAAATTGCAGCAGACCAGTCGGCACACACCCCGGCGACAAGTTTTTGATGAGACATCTTACATTTGGAGCATGTAGTCCCATCAAGCATTCGCCAGGGTGTTGGCCGTCTGGTCTTTTTGTTTCCTTCGCTCTCAATCATACATGCACAAGTAACTGGTGGAGGCGACGGGGTTCGAACCCGCGACAGGCGCGAAACCATGGCATTACCCATGGCTCGTCTTCGGTTTAAAATGCGCTTCCCTACTCGGCCCTCACTGGCTGTTTCGGTGCAACTGCAAAGACACCTCCGACAATTTTCTTCCGCGCCTGGAAATCAATCCACCGGCTGCAAACGTACTTTTCCCGGCACCCGCGCCTTTCCAGGTGAGCGCCCCCTTCAGTTACCTGCATGTCATGCATTCTCATTCAATAGGCCGGGGGGACAAGTTCGTGATCCCGGGACTTTCTTCGGTTACAGCGATGTAGTCCCAGGAAGCATTCCCCCCGGCCGTTTTAGTTGCGCGTGGCGACTCGCTCAGCCAGAGCCGGCCGCCACGCGCGTTTTTCACACCTCAATCTTCTCGATCTCGCCAACCCAATGGGCCGGACCCAGTGTGCCATCATTAAAGCGCTTGATTGTCTCGAACACGGCGTCGGAGAAACCCCCGACGTTCAAGATGTCGTCACGTTCCGGCGCCTGCGTTGTGCCGTAGGGCTGGATATCGATGCAGATCAGCTTGGCGCGCGGGTTACGCGACTTCAGCTTTGTCCACTCCGTCATCAAGCCCGTTTTATCGGCCGACTTGGCATCCATCCAGGACTGGTTGTCCGAGATGAAAACCACAAGATCAACCTTGGCACGCTCCGCGTTCAACTGTGCCAACGGCGCCGAGCAGTTCGTGCCACCACCACCAACGGCGGCCAGCTTCTCAGCGTTCGTCAACACCGTATCGCGCGGGTTCAAGACCACATTCACAACCTTGCACTCGAACGGCAACACACGCGCCTGCGCATTCACCCGCAGCAACGCCGCCGCCACCAAAGCCGCGGCATCGATGCAGCGAACCGCCGACGTGGCGCCCTTGCGGACACCTGTCACAGGAGAGGCCATCGAGCCCGAAACGTCGGGGCAGATCACGATGTTGCCCGCTATCACCGGAACATTGGCGATCGCAACCTCCATCGCATCCTGCAAGGCGTCACGCACGATTCCCGGCACGTCCTGGCTGGCGGAGGCGTAAGCCACCATCAGCTGGTAGGGCAGCACGCGGGCTCGCTTGATCTCGGCTGGGTCTTTCAACCTAGCTGCGATCATTTCCGCCATGCCGTCGATCGCGAACACACAGTTGCGATCAAACGTGTTCAAGTTCATGCGCAGCATCTGCCAGCCGGCCGTCTTAGCGATCCCGGCCCAATGCTGGGGCGTCAATTCCAGGCTTGTCAGCATCTGGAACGGAACGTCCGGCACAGGGTTTGACGGGTCACGCTTGAAAGCCTCAAACGCACGTACAGCTTCCGGCACCTTGGCGACATCATACGGCTTGCCGATCAGGTAGGCGTACAATGCGGCGCGCTCGGAGTTGAGCGGCTTCGGGTGCACCATCTTGATCACGTCGGTGAGCGAGGGCGACTGCCCAACTGACGCGCGCAAGATCTCGGCGTCCGTAGCCGCGTTCAACCAAGCTTCCACCATAGCCTTCGGGCGCGAGCCCAAAGACTTGCGGCCAACCGAGCCCGAGCGCATGATCTGCACGAAGTTGCGCAACATCTTGCCGTTATCGGCGATACGCCCGAATGCCTGCGCGAACAGTTTGGAATCGCGCGCCGACAAATGCGCCAGCAACAGCGCCGGCATATCCTTCATATGCCCGGACTTGCGGGCATAGATGGCGGCCTGCGCCAAAAACTTCGGCTCAACCTCGGCGGCAACAGCCAGCACCTCAGCCAGCTGCTCACGGCCCGTGGCGTAGAACGCGCCCGACATCGTGCCCGTCATCGCCAACTGCGCCAGCTTATGGCGGGCGTCGTAAGCGTAGGCAGGCGCGCCGTGACGGTTCAGGGCCGTGGCGCGGGGCAAAAGCTTGCCAGCGTAGGAAGCGAACAATGATGTGTTGGCCATGACGGTGATCCTTCTTTTTCGATGAAGACACCATTGCAGCGCGCGTGCCAGTTTGAATTTTATTACTAATAATTTCATAAGTATCTGTTTTTGCTATATTATTGTAATTTTTTATATAGCGCGATGTCTCTCGTTTGTCTAATAAATATATCTTTTAGTAGCTTTATTTATCATATTATATAATACTAGATTCATGAAAACCCGCGTCGCTATCGGCTTTCTCGGCTCCACCCTCGATCAGGGTAAAAACCCGGATCGCTGGCAGCGTTGGCGGCCGACGGTCAGCCTTTGCCAGCACGACGACCTCGTGATCAACCGGCTTGAGCTGATCCACGGCCGCGCCCATACCGCCCTCGCAAAAAGCGTCGCCAAGGATGTGGTGCAAGTCTCGCCCGAGACCGAGGTGCGCTTTCACAGTCTCGATTTCAAAGACCCTTGGGATTTTGAAGAAGTCTACAGTGCCATGCACAGCTTCGCGCGCGCCTACCCATTCGACACCGAGGCCAACGACTACCTGATCAACATCACCACTGGCACGCATGTGGCGCAGATCTGCTGGTTCCTGCTCGCCGAAGCCCGCGTCATTCCTGGACGGCTGTTGCAGGTCAATCCGCCACGGCGCTGGAAAGACGGCAGCCCGGGCGACTATGGCATTATCGATCTTGATCTGTCGCGCTATGACCAGATCGCCACCCGCTTTCGCACTGAATCCGACGACGCCACCTCGTTTCTGAAATCTGGCATCGCGACGCGCTCGCCCGCCTTCAACAAAATGATTGACCGCATCGAGCAGGTCGCCATCCGCTCAAAAGCGCCCATGCTGCTGACCGGCCCGACGGGTGCGGGCAAATCACATCTCGCGCGCCGGATTTACGAATTGAAGCACGCCCGCCATCAAATCGAGGGGCCGTTTGTCGAGGTCAACTGCGCGACGCTGCGCGGTGACGCGGCCATGTCAACGTTGTTCGGCCACGCCAAAGGCGCATTCACGGGTGCTTCCGCTGAGCGCACAGGACTGTTGCGCGCCGCCAATGGCGGTATGTTGTTTCTCGATGAAATCGGCGAGCTTGGCCTTGACGAGCAAGCGATGATTTTGCGCGCCGTTGAAGAACGCCGCTTTTTGCCCCTTGGCTCAGACAAAGAAGTGGCAAGCGATTTTCAATTGATCGCTGGCACCAATCGCGAGCTAGCGCGCGAGGTCAGTAAAGGCCAGTTCCGCGAGGATTTGCTGGCGCGTTTAAATTTGTGGACCTTCGCGTTGCCGGGTCTCAAGGAGCGCGCAGAAGACATCGAACCCAATCTCGATTTCGAATTGCAGCGCCATGCCCGCGTCACCGGCGATACCATCTCGTTCAACAAGGAAGCGCGGGCGCGGTATTTGCGCTTTGCAACCTCAGGCGATGCGCAATGGCGCGGCAATTTCCGGGATCTGGGCTCATCCATCGCCCGCATGGCGACGCTGGCGCCATCCGGGCGCATCAGCGAAGACCTGGTGAATGAAGAAATCGAGCGCCTGCAACTGTCGTGGCGGCGTCCAGACGAAATAGACGGCGGCAATGCTGTACTGCTGGAGGTCTTAGGTGCTGATCAACTCAAAACCATCGACCTGTTTGATCGCGCCCAACTTGCCGACGTCATTCGCGTCTGCCGTGATAGCCGGAACTTAAGCGCGGCAGGCCGTGCCCTGTTCGCGGTTTCACGCGCCGCCAAGGCATCATCCAACGACGCCGACCGCTTGAAAAAATATCTCGCGCGCTTTGCTCTCACCTTCGATCAGATTGCGGATGCGCGCTGACCGGCTGGACAGAGCAGAATTTCCGAATTATGCATTTGCTCAGGATCACAAAACGAAAGACGTAGCGATGCTCAGTTATTGCCGTATTACCGCAATTAATTTGGGTATTGTCTTTTTTGCCGCGCTGTTTGCGATACCCGTCAAGGCAGACTCTGAAAAACTTCTGGTCTTCGCCGCGTCCAGCCTCAAGTCGGCGCTGGATCAGCTTGGCAAAGACTTCCAAACCAAAACTGGCAAAACTGTTGTGGTGTCGTATGCCGCCTCGCCCGCGCTTGCCAAACAAGTGATTGAGGGTGCGCCCGCAGATATCGTCATGCTCGCGGACACGGCTTGGATGGACTATCTGGAGAAAACACCGGCCCTCAAAGCGGGCACACGGCGGGACATCACCGGCAACACCCTGGTGCTAATCGCCCCAAAGGACTCTTCTATAGCACTCACTATCGCAGCTAATTTTCCACTTGAGAAAGCCCTGGGCAATGGCCGCCTCGCGGTCGCGGAAACATCCTCAATTCCGGCCGGCAAATATGCCAAGGCCGCGCTGGAGTCTCTTAGTGTGTGGGCAAGTGTTGAATCCAAACTCGCGCAAACTGAAAATGTTTCAGCAACGCTCGTCCTCGTCGCGCGCGGCGAAGCGCCGCTCGGCATTGTCTACGGTTCAGAAGCGCAATCCGAACCGCGCGTGAAAGTGCTCGGAACTTTTCCAGCCACTTCGCATCCGCGCATCGTCTATCCCGCTGCCATACCCGTGGCGTCTAAGTCATCGGCTGCAGCTGAGTTCGTAGAATTCCTGGCCTCTCCAGCAGCGCGCGCTGTCTTCTTAAGCTTGGGCTTCAAGGCGCTTGAGTGAAAAAAATTAGGGCAAGTTCCCGCCGCCAAGCCCAACGGTGAGCCGAGCGCCAGCTTTGAGTTCCCATAAATCATCGGTGCTCACGATCGACGATGTTGCGGCAGCCGGGTCATTGTCGGCAAGAGTGGCGGTGCCAATGTCGGAGAAATAATCAGCCTCAACGAACGTCTCCAGACGTGCGCCTTGCCAGAGCTTGAATTTCAATCCCGCACCAAGCTGGCCCCGGAAACCGACGCCACTATCACTATCTAATAGATCGGCAGCAAATGGATCAGGTGCAGGATTGCTCGACTGCGAATGAAATGACCCGTGCACCCGGTAGCCGTAAATACCAGCGCCCACGCGGCCAACCAAGGAAACACCAGGCGTCACGGCAATTTCTGGCTCTAGTGCAACCAGCGCTCCGTAAAGCCGAGACTTAACTTCTGCATTGCGTTGGACCGTGCAACAGCCATCAACCGCCGACGCTGTATCTTCGTCTGAAAACCGGATGAAGGGCGAGAGCACCCAGGTCAAAGTAGAGGTGGGGCTGATGATATCGTCGCCCTCAAACCGCAAGCCGCCTTCCCAGGTGGTTCGCGAGACGCTTGTATGACCATCAAGGCCGCCGCCGCCAAAGGCACTGCCATCAACGCTCTTGAGATTGGTCGCAGAGAGTGGCGGGGCCGAACTTGTGACGCTTGCATCAGCGTCGCTATAGCTGAGATAAATCTCGGTGCGCGAGAACGGCAGCGGCGGCAGATAGCGTTGCGCACTGGCAAAGCCAATCATGCCGCCAACAAACCAGCCATCGTTCGGTGAGACCAAAACATTCGCGAACGATGTGGCGGACGGGTTGATGCCGTGCCCGATAACATCGGGCCCGTCTTGATAAAGATAGCCGCCTTCAAAGGAAACGTAAGTGCCTTCAGGTCCAACCGGCGCCAGCCCCATATCGGCGCGCGCAAGAGAGCTGGCGCTTGCTATTAAAGCCGCTGACAATAGAGCTGTAAAATATTGATAGTTCATCACGCACACCCCCGCATACGTTGAAACAACAAATACTCTCAGCACGTTAGATATCAAATCAGGATGATGTCGAGACGAGACGCTCCGGAGCGCAATATATCCTGTGAATATGCAGTAATTCGGCAACAAAACTGGGGAAAAGGCCGCGCTAAACTGCAAACAGCTGAAGCCGCCAGCACCGCAGTCCGAAGTTTACACTGCTTGGCGCATATAAACGGCGCGCCAATGACAGCTTAGTATAAGCCCTCGTGGTTTTCGTTTTGAAGCACCAGGACGACGGCAACATCGGTGAAGGTGGAGAGCACGATCTGGTCGGGGTTTTCATTTGGGAGCACTTGAACGTCAGAGCCAGCGTTGCCAGGCACCAAAATATCGCTAGGAAGTTCGGAAGACGCGGTTGGCTCGAAAGTAAACGCATGGCCGCCGTCTGACATTGTCACA
>JAYTQI010000325.1:0-8435 GCA_043746825.1 Hyphomicrobium sp.
GCAACCAAGCGCGAGAGTGCGGCGCCTGCAAAATCTGTATCTGATACGTCAATGCGGTCTTCACTTGAAGCCAGCCAGCGCCGCAAGCTGTCGTTCAAAGAAAAGCACGCCCTTGAGACCTTGCCGGGCATTGTGAAAAAATTAGAATCAGAAATCGCGGAGCATCAAGCCAAGCTCGCCGACGCCAATCTCTTCACCCGTGACCGTCCGGCATTCGAGAATACCATGGCTCGCTTAGGCCAAGCCCAAAGCCAACTCGAAGCTGCCGAGACGCAGTGGCTGGAACTGGAAGACATGCGCGCCACTCTAGAGGGCGCGTAAGTGCCACAAAAAACGACGGCTGGGAGGGCCCAACCGCCGCTTAAATCGCACAAACTTTGAGAGGCCTCAATTAGATGAGGTCGATCTCAGCTGGCAGGTACGAAGTGACTTCGAGGCCAACTTCCTGCTCGCGAACTTCCGGCGTTGTCCAGGTCTTCATAGGGGATTCCTCCGTTGAATGGACTGAAATATGGTTGGTTTGAAACTTCACCACTACGCAAATCTAGCCTATCTCTTCGATCAGGTCTAATCTCATTTTCGTGAATTATTCATCAATTATTCTAATCGACTGCGCCCGCGTTTGTGATCGAACAACTCACAGAAGCGGACGCTTACTTCCCATCCCATTCACTTTTGATTTCGTCACACTTCTTACCGATGAAGTCGTTGATGTCTTCGACCAGCGTGCCGTTGAGCATGTTGATGGTGTTGTCGGCAGCGGTCGCCGTCCACATTGCGCCCTTGAGCAAAGCCGGGGCTTCAATTTTGCCCCAATGGATCTGAGCTTTCATGGCTTTGCCCTTTTCAAAGGTCACCGTCGGTGTGAAGTCGAATTTGACTTCTGCCGGCGCATCCTTTTCGCGATCAACTGTGCAGGCAACTTGATGTTTATCAAGTTTGGCCTCGACCTTATCTTCGGTCATGGCTTTGACGAGTTCTGCCCGCTTCAAGCTGACGGTCGCCACACAGTGCACCGGGCCATAGGGCCAAGAGACCTTAAGCTTGGCGATCAGTTTGGTGAGCGCCTCTTTGCGCCAGCTTTTGACAACTGGACACGAGATATCCGGCCCCACGGTTTTCTTGGTCCGGAAGGCCTTGCATATATCGATCTTGCAGGACTTGCGGGCTTCGCGCTCAGCCTTTTCCTCAGCCGTCATTTCGGCCTCTGGCGGATTGTCAGAGGGCCTGGGGTCAGAGGTGGCAGGAGCTGGTGTGGTGGCTGCCGCGTCCGGAGCCTTAGCGTCTTCGGCCCTCAGTGGCAGGGCTGCGGCAATACAAACAAGGCCAACGGTGATTTGAACGAGGCGTCGCTTCATCATGTCCTCGGAGTGGCTGGCAGGGGTGACAAACCTCCTGATGTGGGCCAAGTGGAGCAGGACTATGGCAGGGCCTTTTGGCCCCACCAGGGCCAGCCTTCAGCCGCCTTGAAAGCGGCCGCCAAAGCCCCATATTGCTGATTATGAGCCCTTTGAGCTGCCAGGCAGGCAAGGGGTAAATGGAAGGCATATCTGGCTTCCCCGCTTTGAGAAGGTCGCTTCTAACGAGGGCTTTCGGATGACACGGTTGACCATGCTTTCAAACCCGCTTTTGCTAGGGTTTGAGGACATTGAACGGTTGATAGACCGCGCGGGCAAGGGCTCAAGCGACGGCTATCCGCCCTACAATATCGAGCGCATCTCAAGAGATGACAGCAGCGCCGAATGTCTGCGCATCACCTTGGCCGTTGCAGGTTTCACACGCGACCAGCTCGACATCACGCTAGACGACAAGCAGCTCACTGTGCGCGGCAAGCAACAAGACGATAAGTCCCGAGAATTTCTTTACCGCGGCATTGCTGCCCGTCAGTTCACGCGTACTTTTGTCTTGGCGGGCGGTATCGAAGTGAAGTCAGCAGACTTAACGAACGGCTTGTTGATGATCGATCTTCACCGTCTTGAACCCGAACGCCTGATCCGGAAAATCGAAATCGGCGGCGGCCTGAGAAAAATTAACGGCGGCGATTGAGTCTTTCTAGACACAGCCAACGCCCACGAATCGTCCGAGGATTACACCTGCTGCGATGCATTTCTGGCACCACTCGAAAAAGCCAGAATGCTATCCTATATCCAGGGTCCATCCTCACTTCTGAAGGAGGACGTGCGTCATGAACACTAAGATGATCTCTAGGTTTCCGGAGAGTGCAGATGCTGGCGCCATGCCAGTGATGACCGAGGTTGAGTTGGCCCGCCTCGGCGGCGGCGAAATCGCGTACATCAAAACTCTGTCATCTTCGGACGCTAAACGCATGTTCCCGATGATCGAGGGATTGCCAAAAGGCATAAGCTTATTCTCGCTGCACGCTGCCGATGGCACGCCTATCGCACTGACCGATACTCTGCAGGCCGCCATTGGCCACGCCGAAGAAGGTGACCTTGCGATTGCGGCGGTGCACTAACAGCGTGGAACTAAATATGCGAATTTAGCAATCCGGCAGGTTCAGCGAAACCTGCCGGATTTTTTTGTGCAGCGCAGCCCTTGCAGGCTATTGCCGGTTGCGCGTCGCAAGCATCAATTGAGGATCAAGTCCCGGAGGATTGATGCGCGCCGAAAATCCCCAGGGCGCAAGATCGCGATTGAAGGCCGCGAGATCATAGTCGCCGTGAATTTCCGCGCAAACAATGTTGGCATTCGGGAGAAAATCACCCTTTGCAAAAATCTCGCGTTCGGCGCCTTCAACGTCGATCTTCAAAAAATCAATGTGGGCAATGGCGTTGGCTTTCATAAGGTCTGTGAT
Organism: Hyphomicrobium sp.; assembly: GCA_043746825.1. Lineage (GTDB taxonomy): Bacteria > Pseudomonadota > Alphaproteobacteria > Rhizobiales > Hyphomicrobiaceae > Hyphomicrobium_B. The sequence continues at coordinate 2,816 of JAYTQI010000325.1, forward strand.
CGTCAAACCCGCAACCTTGGTGCCGCGCCCACTCGAATTCATCTGGTAACTCCAAGCCGGGCCACTTCCTGAGATGTACGCATCCTCCATCGGAACGGCCGTGACGCAGGCCTGAACCGGAACGATACGCGGCTCGGCGGCCGTGTTCTTGCATAATAGCGCAAAATTTTCGGGGTTCGGCTCGACGCTGATGATGCGGGCATTTGGATAGCGTGCCGCGAATGCCAAAGAGGCGTAACCGGCGTTAGCGCCTAGATCGAAAACTGCGGAGACGGTTTTCGGATCGAGAATGGCATCATCGACGTGATACGACTGCCGCGCAAAGACTTCCTGAAATATACTCATGTCGCCAGCTTCTGGCCGGATGTAAACCAGAGTTCTGTAGCCGCCAAGATTGAGATCAAAGGTTTGCAGTCCAGCACCCGCAGGCAAGGCTGCCTTGGTCCAGTTCCGCCAGTGAAAGCGGGCCGTTTCCTTCAGTAACGAGCATTTTTCCGTCAAGGTCACGGGGGCGGTCAACGCAAAACGAAATTCCTGCGCGTACAGCCTGCTTTTGCCTATCAAGTTCACTAACGGCATGAAGCCTGGCCTTTTCACGCTCTGTAATGCGCATACTGGCCCTTGGCCTTGAAACGCTCAAGATAACCTGGAACCATGCTTGCGACTGACGATGGCTGTTCAACACCAAGTCCGGCAAGTGTCCGGCTTTCAATTTTAGCCTGATCAGTGACGACGTTGTCGTATTTCAGCAAGCGCACTTGATCGACAGTGATAGGACGCAAAGCATTTGGCAGTGGCGACATTGCCATGGCCTGCAACTTTGCCAGCCAGAACGGCATGTGCAGGCGTAAGCGTTTGCGGCCAGAATATTCCTCGGTGAGCTCAAGTAACCGCCGGAAGGACAAGATTTCTGGGCCACCCAGCTCATAAACCGTACCAGGCTTTCCACTGCCATCCGCGACGTTGCTAATAGCCGTAGCAACATCACCAACATAAACAGGCTGGAACTTTGTAAATCCCAGGCCGATCAACGGCAGGAACGGACTGACGCGCGCCATGGCGGCGAAGCGATTAAAAAACTGGTCTTCCGGGCCAAACACAATCGAGGGGCGCAGGATTATCGCGGACGGAAATTCCTCTAGAATAGCCTGTTCACCAGCGGCTTTTGTGCGGGCATAGTGGGCTTTAGAATTCTTGTCAGCGCCAATCGCAGAAACGTGGATGAGGCGTTTTACACCGGCCTCCCTAGCAGCCTTGGCGATGGCCCGGGGTCCGTCAATGTGAACCGCCTCGAAGGTTTGTTTCCCGGACGGCGCCAAAATACCAACGGCGTTGATGACCACATCACTTCCCGCTACCGCCCTTGCCACCGAGTCCGGAAAGCGCAGATTCGCCTGAACTGCGCCGATCTGCCCGACTGTCCCCATGGGTTGCAGATGACCCGCGAGATCGGGGCGGCGCCCGGCCGCTCGGATCCGGTAGCCGCGCTTGGCCAGTTCCGATATCGTGTGGCGGCCAATAAAGCCCGATCCGCCGAACACAGTGACCAACTCACCGCCGCCTGCCATGTCCGTCTTGACCTCGCGTATTCGCACTCTCGCCGTAACCCCGACCTTTAGTCCTCCCGGCCCCACCTGTGAAGACTGGCAATGGGTGGCTGTGCTCAATTGACTTCCCCGCCATCTCACTTTAGGTCATGCCTTCCTGAATGCCCGGATGGCGGAATTGGTAGACGCACTAGTTTCAGGTACTAGCGCTCACAAGGCGTGGAGGTTCGAGTCCTCTTTCGGGCACCATTACTTCTCTTAAATTTCCCCTGAAGGCACTTGGCCATGGCCTCACCCACAATTAAGCTGCACAGGGGTGATTTGCCAGCCGGCCTCAAGTTTCCGCACGGCGTTGCCGTTGACAGCGAAACACTCGGCTTAAACCCACATCGCGACCGGTTGTGCCTCATCCAGTTGTCTGGTGGCGACAACGTTGCGCATCTCGTGCAGTTCGAGGCTGAAAATTATGCAGCGCCGCGTCTGAAAGCGCTTCTCAAAGACCAAAAAACCTTGAAGATCTTTCATTTCGCTCGCTTCGATGTGGCGGTGATTGAAAAGTATCTTGGAGTCGAAACGGCACCCATTTATTGCACCAAAATCGCGTCCCGGCTGGTGCGCACCTACACAGACCGGCATGGCCTCAAGGATTTATGCGCGGAACTTCTCGGGCTGGAACTCTCTAAGCAACAGCAAAGCTCGGATTGGGGCGCTAAAGATCTCACCCAGAGCCAGCTTGCCTATGCGGCTTCCGACGTCCTCTATCTTCACAAACTCAAGGCGAAACTCGACGAGATGCTGGAGCGTGAAAATCGCGTGGGCTATGCGCAAGCGGCCTTCGACTTTTTACCCATTCGGGCCCGCCTCGATTTGGCGGGTTTCGGTGAAGACGATATTTTCGCGCATTAACAATGGGTTGCAAGATATCCGGCGAAACCTCATGCAGTGTTTGAAGGGTCTTCTCCTGCAAGTCCCAATGTCTCCCTATTTAGCGCCGACATTAGTCCGTATTCTTTGGCGCCGAACACATCCGGGCGGGTTTTGATGACACCAACGTCCAACAGTACAACGACGGCTGTCCGCGCGCGTGCGGCTGGCAGCGGTCTTGTGCTGTCTGGTGATCGAACTGCGAGCCGGACAAAGGCTGGCCGCCATAGCAGCTTCGTCAGGGTATTAAAGTTTGCGCTGCCTGTCACGGCCGCCGCAACGGTCGCGATCTACAGCATGTCAGTGCTGAAAGTCACGGGCTGGGGCGCAGGCATCCCTGAACTCAATATGCCGACGATCATTCCAGACAACATCACTATGGAAAACCCGCACTACGAAGGTTTCAACAAGGATGGCGGCCAGTACTCGGTGAAAGCTAAGTCAGCGCAACAGGATCTCAAAAATCTTGCAAACTTCAATCTGAATGAAATTACCGGCGACATTATCGACGCGCAAAAGTCCAAGACGCATCTGACCGCGACGCGCGGCACCTTCAACAATAAGACGAACATTCTCGAACTGTACGAGGCGATCGACGTCGCTGGAGACAATGGTCTCAAATCGCAACTCACGCGTGCGACCGTGAACACAAAAGAAAATGTCATCACCTCTAACGAACCCGTCGTGGTCACGATGGAAGCGGGCACCATCTACGCTAACCAGATGACGGTGCGCCAAAAGACTAAGGAATATACCTTCGTCGATAAAGTCCGCACTTTGCTGAAAGGCAAAGATACGGCAGTCGGCGGCGCGGCCGCAGAACCTAAAAAAACGGCGTCAAGTTTTGGCAACGCGAACCAGCCCATAGATATCGTTTCTCAGCGCCTTGATGTTGACGATCTGAAAAAATCCGCTCTTTTCACGGGCAATGTCAAAGCGGTACAAGGGACGTCGTCATTATCCTCGCCCGAAATGACGGTTAGTTACGAAGGATCTGCGGCGACGGCCACAGGAGCTGGTGCGGCAGCGTCGGCAGCTAACCAAAGCGGCGGCAAGGTTCAGCGCGTGACCGCGACAAACCCCGTCGTTCTGACCCAAGCTGATGGCCAGACCGTAACAAGCCGCAGCGCCGATTTCGACGCCGTCAGTCAGAAAGCTGTGCTGGAAGGCGAGGTTGTTATGTCGCAACTGCCAGACAAGCGCGCATCCGGTGATCGCGCCGAAATCGATGAAACCGCCAACACGATTTTGCTGACTGGAACCGTTGCCGTGACGCAAGGCCAAAACATTCTGAAGGGCCGCCGTCTTTTTTTTAACCGCTCCACCAGTAAGATGCAGCTAACTGCACCCGGTGGCAGCTCGCGCGTTACGACGCATTTCCAGCAGGACACTGTCGCGGCCGCCAAAGGCGCCACATCAGCAAAAGCTGACCCCGTGCAGGGCATGGCGTTCGGCGGCAGTTTCAAAACAGACCCTAAAGCGCCGGTCGATATTGAGTGCGACCGCCTCGATATCGATGACTCAAAAAAGGAGGCTAACTTTTTTGGCAACGTTCACGCGGCGCAAGGAGAGTTCACAATTCGCTCGGTAGAGCTTGCCGCGACATACGCCGGTTCGGCAGGTCTTGGCGCGGAGGTAGCAGGCCAGCAAAAGCAAGAGGCCGCCCATTTGACCCGGTTGGTCGCCAAGAAAAATGTCGTTGTCACATCCAAAGATGGCCAGTCCGCAACTGGCGACATGGCGGATTTCGACACCAAATCGAATACTGTGACGCTCACTGGCAACGTCGTCATGACACAAGCCAAGAATGTCGTGCGCGGCACCAAACTCGTGATCGACATGACGACGGGGGAAAGCATCATTCGCACCGAGGCGACGACAGCCGGAGGAACGCCATCGATCTCACCAAGCGATGGAACAGGCAGTAGCGGGATTGTCACTCGGGGCGGCCGCCCGAGTGCCGTCTTCTATCCCAACGAGCTGAAGGGTGCTGCTGGCGCCAAGGTCGCGGGCTCTGCCGCCAAAGCCATCAAAAAAGCAGCGCCAGATGGTTGGAACACCGAAGCAGCGCCTTCCAAAGCACCCTAAGCTAGGGTTAAGACAATAGCATGCCTGCATGTCAATCGTAACGAGGCGCATAAACGGTGTTCAAGGCTTTACCCTTTCGAAAGAAGGTGTCCACAGCAAACGGTCCCGCTAACGGCCATGTGGCCACTGGGGCGGCGTCGCGCGCGCGCCCGGCTGGACAGGCCGATCAGCCTGACCCCCACGAGGTTGGCGCGGACGGCTGGTTGACAGCCTTTGATATTAAGAAATCCTACCGGAAGCGGATGGTGGTTAAGGGCGTCAGCCTTGCGGTCGGGCGTGGCGAATCGGTTGGCCTGTTGGGCCCCAACGGTGCCGGCAAGACCACCGTCTTTTACATGATTACGGGCCTAGTCCCGGCGGACGCTGGCCGCATTACTATTGATGGCTCAAACGTCACCAAACTGCCGATGTATCAGCGCGCGAGGCTCGGAATCGGCTATTTGCCCCAGGAAGCCTCGATTTTTCGCGGCCTGACGGTTGAGCAAAATATCATGGCCGTCCTTGAGTTGGTCGAGCCGGATAAGAAAAAGCGCAAAGAACAGCTCGATAGCCTCTTGGAAGAATTTTCCATTACGCGGCTTAGGAAATCGCCATCCATGGCGCTTTCGGGCGGTGAACGGCGGCGCTGCGAAATTGCGCGCGCGCTCGCCTCCAGGCCGTCTTTCATGCTATTGGATGAACCGTTCGCTGGCATCGACCCAATCGCGGTCGGCGATATTCAACAGCTTGTCCGGCACTTGACCGAGCGTGGCATTGGGGTGTTGATCACGGACCACAATGTTCGGGAAACTCTAAGCCTTATTGATCGGGCTTATATTATCTATGATGGTCAAGTTCTGACACAAGGTAAGCCTTCGGAAATCATAGCCAATGAAGATGTTCGGCGTGTCTACCTCGGCGATATGTTCGTTAATACGCGTTGATTATACCTGCTCCTCGGGATTTCAGCCGGGAGCAGTGAGATAGCGCATGGCGCTTTCAGCCAAATTGGAGATGCGGCAGGGCCAGCAGCTGGTGATGACACCACAGCTGCAGCAGGCGATCCGTCTTTTGCAACTCTC
>JAYTQI010000326.1:0-1644 GCA_043746825.1 Hyphomicrobium sp.
CGCGCGTACTCCAGTGAGATACCCAGCGCGAGTGCGGTCAAGGTTGTAACGGCTGCAAAGGCCAGCGGAAAATTCAAGCCGAGCCACGCCACGCCCGCGATGGCCGCCAGCTCCAGCGCCATGATCAACGCGTTGGTGATGATGTGCATTGCGTTCCTGCCCGGCCTCGTGGTCTCGCGTTCTCGTATAGCCGGGTTATGCAAAAGCGCCAATGCTAAGACGTCGCCTTCTCTAAGGTGCATTGGGCATCTCCTGAACGCGCGAGTTCAGCCTGCAGGGGATACGAGCGGCGCATGAGAAGGAGTTCGCGCCCCGTATCGCCGATGACATTCAGCGTTGGGGTTTTGCTGCCATCTTTCTCATAGTAGCTCGCTTGCACGACGAACGGCGCCGCGCCCTTGGCCAACTCCAGCTTGCCCTCGAAAATGCCGTTGCGGTTTTTGCTGGAGGTTTGGTGAAGATGCAGCGCGACGGCGCCGCACCGCTGATCTTGGCTTATCAGAATTCCGCACCAGCCCGGCTCGCAGGCGACGATATCAAGTGTCAGGTTGCGCTGGCTCTCGCCAGATGTCCGTGGTGGCACAAAGGTGGAGCTGTACTGCAATCCGCTCCAACGGCCTGCGATTGTGATAGGCGTAATGGCATCGTTTTTTGCGTGTGTCTCTGCCATTGCCGTAGAGACGCCATACCGGGACCCCATTGTCGCCGCCGCTATGACCATGATCGCGCCAACTAACGCTGCTGTTCCGCACGCTGCGCTGCCGCTAATGTGGCGCGTGATCATTTTGCTCAGCATCGTACTCCTCGTAATCCCTATTGGCCTCGTGGCAATTGGATCAGGCATTGGCCTCGTCAAGTTGCCTTTGGAAATGTTTTTGCTCTCTGAAAAATTACCCGGCATTTTCAAACTTCATATGCTGACGTCGGCATTAGTTCTGCTGTTGGCACCATTCGTCATCGCCGTCCGTAACCGGCCAACAATCCATCGCAGGTTGGGCCGCGTCTTGGGCGCTTTCGTGGTGACGGGAGGGTTAACTGCCCTGCCCGTTGCCATATTCAGTTCCTCAAACGTGCTCGCCCGCGCCGGGTTTTTCACCCAAGGCCTTGTCTGGTTGACACTTCTTGGCTTGGGAATTCGCGCGATCCGGCAACGGGACCGGGCGCGCCATGCACGATTTATGCTGGCGATGGTGGCGGTGACGACGGGCGCGGTTTGGTTCCGGGTGTTCACGGCAATGGCGATTTTTTGGCGGTTGCCGTTTGAGCCGGTCTATGCGGCATCGGCGTGGTTGGGATGGATGATACCGCTCAGCGTTGTTTGGCATTGGCCGAAAATCACGGCTGCATTTCTGAGGTCCCGTCCCTTCCCCTCGCACTCAGCCGTTTGATCCGCTAGTCTTTCGCGCGCCACCGCGAGGACACCCATGCAGCCATCGAATGACATTCAGCGCCTGATCGAAATTATGCAGGCGCTGCGCACGCCTGTTACCGGCTGCCCGTGGGATCTTGAGCAAACCTTCAAGACCATTGCGCCTTACACGATTGAAGAAGCCTACGAGGTTGCCGACGCCATTGAGCGCAACGACATGCCCGATTTGAAAGACGAACTTGGCGATCTGTTGCTTCAAGTTGTCTATCATTCCC
>JAYTQI010000327.1:0-8408 GCA_043746825.1 Hyphomicrobium sp.
CAACGGCTCTCACTGTTCCGATTTCCCTTTGGCGCTTGCAATGCCAGTGCGCTCAATGCTGTCAACGATGCGGGGCTGCTCGCCATTCAGTGGGATCTCTCAAGTGGTGATCCTGATCCACACATGGATGCCAAGGCAATTGCGGATCAGATTGTCCGCCACGTCAAGCCCGGCTCCATTATCATCGCTCACGCTAACGGGCGCGGCTGGCACACGGCGGATGCACTACCCCTCGTCATCCCGAAGCTGAAGGCGCTGGGCTTTCAGTTTGTGACTGTCTCGGAATTGCTGGCGGCGGGTAAACCCGTGATCACGCAAACCTGCTATGATAGTCATCCGGGCGACACTGATCGTTATGATTTCCTTGGCAGCCTGAAGCCGAAAACCAAAGTTCCCTCTGATCTCCCGTGGGCCGCAAGCATCACCCCCGCCCCGCCGCAGAAACACAGCGCCCGCTCCAAGGACCCAACGCATGACGGCGCAAGCTCCTTCCTCTGGCCGTTCTGAGCGGATTGAGATTGGCGGCGGCAAACCGGGCGCGCCTTCGCTCGTTCTCACCGGCGTTAACGCTGATTTTGCGGACAAACTAGGACGTAGCTTTGCAGCGATAGATCCTTGGGCGCGGTATCCTTATCCCGCTAACGCACTGACAAACTATTTCGAGGGCAACGAGGCCAATGCGCCGCGTTATGCGGTTTATTCAGATGGCATTTTGGCCGGTGCGCTGGGCTTGCGCCACAACTGGCTGCGTGGCCCCTACATACAATTCCTAGGGTTACTGCCAGGCTATCAGCGCAGCGGCACCGGCTGGCGTTTGCTGAATTGGTGTGAGCAGGAGGCGCATTCGAGTTTCGCCCGGAATCTTTGGGTCGCGGCGTCGGATTTCAATACCGATGCCATCCGCTTCTATGAGCGCTTCGGGTTTGTGCGCGCCGCCGAGCTTGATGGCCTCGTGCGCGATGACCGGGCCGAGGTTCTTTTTCGCAAACGGCTGTTTTGAGCGGGCAAGACGGCCGAATTGACTAACAACCGGCAGCCCCCGGAAACTTCCGGCAATATGAATGCCGTCTGACAATCTGGTTCACCCGCAATTCAAATCACGGCCGTTAAATACAAAATCACTTTCAACGCACGGTCAAAAGCCAAGCTCCAGAACGCCGGTGCCATTGAGAGCATTGACGATTTTAACTCCAACCCATTGCCGCGAGGAGAATTGCCATGAAAGTCTTGTCCGCACTTGCCTCCACCGCCGTCCTGACAGCCACCGCACTGACGAGCACTCCCGCCGAAGCCAAGCAGGTCTGCGGGTGGTACGCGATTGCCTATTGCTCGACCTCGAACGCCGCCGTCGTCACATTCGCGAATAACGGCTGGGGTCAAGTCATCAACACCAGCAATTATCGCGGCTTCGCGCCGGGCAAGTTCTGCGCGGTTAGTGGCCCGCAATCGAAATCAAGCGCTGATAGTGATCGCCGCGCCGCGCTCAATACAGGTGCCACGAAGTCGGCCTACATCAAAAACGCTTGCACGGACGAAGCCAACTTGGGCGACTAAAATGCGCGAGGACGCGGGCGGGTCAGGGATATTGAAACGCACCTCTTCCCTACCTGCGCCTCCTCCGCTATCAAGCCGCCATGAAAACCTCCGACGTTGATATTTTGATTGTGCCGGGCTGGCAGGATAGCGGCCCCGAGCACTGGCAGAGCCGCTGGGAGCGCTCACTGAAAACCGCCCGGCGCGTCATCCAGGACGACTGGGACAACCCGCAAGTTGAGGCCTGGGGAGATCGCATCGCCAAGTTTGCGGGCGGTGCGACGCAGCCGGTTGTTCTGGTCGCGCACTCGTTGGGCGTGCCTGCGGTGGTGTATGCGGCGGAGAAGTTGAAGTGCAAAGGTGTCATCGGGGCGTTTCTGGTCGCGCCCGCCGATGTCGAGTTCGCGCGCTTCTGGCCGGATACGGGTGGCGAACGCTGGCCGCCGAAAAACGGCGACGGCGGATATGCGGTGATGCCGGAATCGCGCCTGCCGTTCCCGGCGCATTTGGTGGTCGGCAATAACGATCTGTATTGCAGTTTCGCGCGGGCAGAGAAACTGGCTGCGCTATGGGGCGCGTCGCTCTCAGATGCGGGCGAGAGCGGCCACATCAACGTCGCCTCCGGCCACGGCCCCTGGCCTGAGGGGCTGTTGCAGTTTGGCAAGTTTTTGAGCGGGTTGGGGTGACAGTACGCCCGTGTTAGAATGCGGCGCTCTAATCTAAGGATCGACTTTATGACCCGCCAATTCACCGCCATCATCGAACGCGACGGCGACACCTATGCAGCGCATTGCCCGGAGTTAGACGTGGCAAGCCAGGGCAGCACCGTCGCGGAAGCTAGGTCCAACCTGACGGAAGCGATTGAGTTGTTCCTGGAAGCTGCTTCACCCGCCGAGATTAAGCAGCGGTTGCCGCCCCTCACCCTAGCCCTCTCCCCGTGAAGGACGGGGAGAGGGGATTTCCCTACCCCTTCGCGCCTTCGATGTCCGCAACCGCCTTCGCCAGCGCTTCGCCCATGACTTTGCGGATGTCAGCGTCGGCGACGGTCAGGCCCTTAGCGGCGAGGTCGGCTTTGACTTTGCCGAACACATCATCGTCGCCCTTCTCGGCAAGATCGGCACGGCGCACGGCCTTGATATAATCTTCAAGCGCAGCGCCTGTGATCCCAAGCTTCGCGGCCGCCCATTCGGCCAGCGCTTTGTTGCGGCGGCTCTCGGCTTTGAACTTCAAATCCTGATCGTGCGCGAACTTATTTTCAAAAGCCTTTTCGCGCTTATCAAAGGTGGTCATACCAAGGCACTCCCGTTCGTTGCTTTTTATGCGGCCACAACCTAAAGATGTATCTGCAAAGCCCGCCCGCAAGGGTTAAGTTGCAGGGTGGATTGGACCGGCGATACCTCAGCGATACCCCGCTACGGCAACCAAATCAACGGCTTGGCGAAACCTTTACCCTCCCCCCTATGCGGCGCATGGTCTGCATTGTGTCTTAGGGTGGCTTCCGCTAGATTCAGGGGCTCAGAATTCGTCCCGGCAAAGACGTGGTCACTTCCCCCGGTGTTGAAAAAACACGTTGGAAAATCAAAGGGTCAGTGTCCGCGACGCGCGTATAGCCATTTGAAGTCAAGTGACCATGAGTGAGACCGAAGTGTTGATCCTAAAGGGACCCGGAATGACCAAGCGTCGTCGCATTTACGAGGGCAAGGCTAAGGTGCTTTACGAGGGGCCTGAGCCCGGCACGCTCATCCAACACTTCAAGGATGACGCCACCGCCTTTAACGCAAAGAAGCATGCGTTGATCGAGGGCAAGGGCGTTCTCAACAATCGCATCTCCGAGTTCATCTTCCAGAAGTTGAACGACATCGGCGTACCGACGCATTTCATCAAGCGCATCAACATGCGCGAGCAGTTGATCCGCGAGGTCGAGATCATTCCGCTTGAGGTGGTCGTGCGCAACGTCGCGGCCGGCTCGCTCTCGACGCGGCTGGGGCTAGAGGAAGGCGCGCAGCTGCCGCGCTCGATCATTGAATTCTATTACAAGAAGGACGAGCTTAACGACCCGATGGTGTCGGAGGAGCACATCACGGCGTTTGGCTGGGCGACACCCCAGGAGATCGACGAAGTGATGCAGATGGCGCTGCGCATTAACGATTTCCTTGTCGGGCTGTTTTTGGGCATCGGCATCCGCTTGGTTGATTTCAAGATCGAGTTCGGCCGCCATTATGAGAACGAAAACGTGCGCATCGTCCTCGCCGACGAGATCAGCCCGGACTGCTGCCGCCTGTGGGACATACAATCGGGCGACAAGCTCGACAAGGACCGCTTCCGCCGCGACCTCGGCGGGGTGCTGGAGGCCTATCAGGAAGTTGCGCGGCGTTTGGGCGTCTTGACCGAGAACCGCCCGCCAAAAGGCCACGGCCCCGTGCTGGTGACGTCGAACCCGGTCGCGACCGGCCCATTGAATGGAAAACCGAATTGAAGTTGAGGGAGTAGGGAACGGGGAATAGGGAGTAGAAGTCCCGGCCCGCGTCATACTCCCAATTCCCCAATCCCTATTTCCTGGCGAAGCCATCATGAAAGCCCGCATCAAAATCACACTCAAAAACGGCGTTCTCGACCCGCAAGGCAAAGCCATTGAAGGCGCGGTCAAGGGCCTTGGAATATCCGGCGTCAGTGATGTCCGGCAGGGTAAATACATCGAGGTCGATTTGACCGAAAAAAACCCGGCCAAAGCCAAGGCCCTGGTTGAACAGATGTGCAAAGACCTTTTGGCCAATACCGTGATCGAGAATTACAGTTACGAGATCGGGTGAGGCCATGCTCCGCGCTTCCGTCATCGTCTTCCCCGGCTCCAACTGCGACCGCGATGTCAAAACCGCGATTGAGCGGGTGACAGGTTTCGCGCCGAAAATGGTCTGGCACGCTGACGCGTCGGTCCCCTCGTCCGACATGATCGTACTACCGGGCGGGTTCTCATACGGCGATTATCTGCGCTGCGGCGCCATGGCCGCGCATTCGCCGATCATGAAGGATGTGATTGCGAAAGCCAAAGCAGGCACGCCCGTCATCGGTATTTGCAATGGCTTCCAGATCCTGTGCGAGAGCGGCCTGCTTCCCGGAGCGCTACTGCGCAATGCTTCCCTGCACTTCATCTGCCGCGATGTGTATTTGAAGGTCGAGAACGACCGCTCGTTTTTCACCAAGTGCTACCGCGAGGGCGAGGTCATTAAGATCCCGATCGCGCATGGCGAAGGCAATTATTTTGCGGACAAGGAAACCCTCGACAAGCTCGAAGGCGAAGGCCGCGTCGCGTTCCGCTATTGCGATATTGACGGCAAGGTCTCAGCCGCCACCTGCCCGAATGGCGCGATCCGCAACATCGCCGGCATCACCAACGAGACGGGGCGCGTGCTCGGCATGATGCCCCACCCCGAACGGCTCTATGAAGCCGCCCTTGGGGGCACCGACGGCCGCCGGGTGTTTGAGAGTGCGCTGTTATCCGTGTTGGAAGCTGCGTAACCCAAGCCGCTCTGGACAACTTCAAAAAAACGCCATTGTGCGCACTTCAATGCTCTCGCGCTTTTTTGCATCAGGAGCAGTCGTTGGATCTTCAAAAGCGCTATGAGCCATAAAGCGGGCGCGGCCATCTGTTTCGGAATCATATGTTTTCAGAAGCAACGCCTGATCCGGCTCCATGAACGGGAAGTAGTACCAGCGGTGCTTGGGCGAGTGGCGCATGACGTAGATTTCACCGGTGCGCTCCCGATACTTCAATTCCATGATCAGGAGATCTTCTTTCGACGCTGAGCCCGCATCACACATGGCAAGCGGCAGCTCTTCAACTCGCGCATAGAGCGGCTTCCAGACGTTATAAAAGGCAACGCGGCACGCCAACAGCTCGTCCGCTTCATTGGGAAGAATATCCCTGACCCGCTGCGGACCGGATTTGACCGTATAATCGGCGTGCACCAATTGTACGGCCGGACGCTGCACCGTGGTCTGCTGGCTCAAGTCTGCGGGCAAGCGTTTGCGGATGGTATGATCGAAGACCTCAACGCGCTTGGCGCCAGTCTGGAGCTTCACAAATTCGATGATCTGGGCATAGAACACGGCCTTGACAGCGGCATCATCGTCATAAGCCGTAAACTTAGCCGGAAACGGTTTCAATACGAAGCCCTCGCGGTCAAGCGAAACCTGATCAACCTGCGGCCAAGCATCGACGATCTCAACCTCTTGGCGGTCTGTGCCGGGCGGATTGACCTTCACAGAAGGATCAGGCTCATAGAAATAATAATCGGGCGGAATGCCGTTATCGACGGTGTAGTTCATGTTGGATCGAACGGACTGCTTCATGTCACCTCCAAAGTCTATCCAATAGCGGTGTGCAAGCCTCAGGCCTTGGGCCGCTCAAGCGTGAAGCCGGGACCAACATAAGTCCGCTCCCAGCACGGCAGTTTCTCGATCCCTTCTGTCATCCAATGCACCACATTGCGATGCGGCGCAAGCGGCAGCCTCTGATATTGGTGCAGGTGCATGGGCGCCGCCACCGCAATGTCGGCAATCGATGGCGCATCGCCACCAAGCCAACGGCTTCTGCCGAGGCGGTCATCAAGGATACCAGCGAGCTTATGAAAAATTGGGTCTTGGGCTGAGAGGATGGCAGCATCGGGCGGCTGGTTGAACAGCGGTTTCACACAATGCTCAACGAGATAGACATAGCAGCTTGGAAACCAGTGCGCCGACTCCCAAAACATCCAGCGATTGAGATCGGCACGTTTTCTAGGGTCCAGAGAATAGGCCTGAGCATTGTTGGCCTTGTCGGCCGCATACTGCAAAATTGCGTTTGACTCCCAGAGCACCAAATCATCATCGACTAGGGTCGGCATCGACTGATTGGGGTTGAGCGCGGTATAGGCCTTTTCTTTCTGCTCGGACTTGAAATAGTCGATATGCACTTTCTCGGCCTTGACACCTAAAAGATCAAAACCTGCGAGAACTTTGCGGCAGTTGACAGATATTGGGTCTGCGTAAAGCTTCATGATGCAGTCCTCCCGTCGTGATATTTTGGGCGGCTAGACTTAGGCCCGCCACCGCATAGCTTAATCGACGCCCGCTAGTCTGCAAGGCCCACCACGGCCCCCGTGTCGGCTTTTCGCAAGTCTACAACTTTCGTATTCATTGATATTCTGGCGTCAACGCCAACCGCCTCGTACATGACAGGAACATGAGGCAAACTTCCAACCTCGCATTCAATGCAAAAGAGCGCCTATGACCCCCCTCCCCAGCCCCCAAACCATGACCGCCCGCGCCCTTCAATTGGGCGAGCGCCTAGACATTAAGGGACTTGAGCGCGCCGATAGCTTTTCCAAGAACCCGCTCGCCTTCCGCACACCTTCGGGCGGCACAGTCGTGTTATTCAAGATGGGGGCGGCGGTCTTCATAGGATTAAGCCCAATTGAAGAGGAAGAGATGATCCGGGGCTTGCGCGAGCGCATCAAAGATCCCCTAAATGAGCGAGAAATTGAACACGCCGATATTTCCGTCAAGGGCGATGACGACACGGTCGCTGCCAATGGCGCCGTGCTTTTGAAAACCGCTGACCTACAACGGATGCTCCTCGTCGCTGAAGCCCTGGCGGTAGCCGTGTCACTGTCCTACGACGAACGCCGGGTGGGCCGCGCCTTTGACCGCGTTTCGCACGTAGCTGAGGGCCTGAAGGCCGGCAAATTGTCTGGGGGCAAGCGTAGCGAGACCCTATCCGAAATCGGCGAGGCCTTGAGCATCCAGAGCCGCCTGGCGGGCCGCATAGACATGGATGACAAACCGGACGTGCTCTGGGATCACCCCGAGCTTGAACGGCTGTGGGCCAAGCTTGTTGACGAATATGACCTCAAGGCCCGCGCCAATGCGATTGCGCAGAAGCTCTCCGTGATTCGCGACAGCGCCGAGACCTTGGGCGATTTGCTGTCAACGCGCACGTCGCACCGGCTGGAATTGTACATCATCGCACTGATCGGGTTTGAAATCGCGCTTGGGCTGTATGATAGGTTTTGGAAGTAGAAATATTGTCGCTCCGTCAACTTACACATCCACCACTTCAGCGACGCCAGGCATCGTTGAGAGCTTTCCCATATCCTGTGGCGAGATGTCGAACCGGCCTGGCAACGTCCATTCCATCTCTTTGCCGTGATCTTCGAGCGGCATGACGATGCGTATTTCACCACCCCGCTGACCGGTAGGTTTCATCATGGCGCGGATATCGCCAAGGCGCGCTTTACCGGCTTGTACAATCCTGCGATCTAGTACGATCTTCAAATTGCGCGGAACGTTGGCTGCAGCTTTGTCGAGGGCTTCAATCGATTGCGCGCGCAGTTTGATTGTTTCGCCATCACGCTCAGCTTCAACGGAGACGATAACAGCAGTGCCCGGCTCCAAAAGATCGCGGGCAGCGGCGAGGGTGTCTGAGAATATAACAGCCTCGAATTGCCCGGTCATGTCCGAGAAGGTCGCGAACGCGTACTTGTTGCCTTTTTGCGAACGCCGCTCGCGCGCGGCGATGACGATCCCAGCCAACCGCCCCGCCGTTGCCCCGCGCGCGGTCGCAGCTTCAAATTCGGTGTAGCGCTTGACGCCAAGCTTAGCCAAGACCCGCTCATACTGATCAAGCGGATGGCCAGAGAGATAAAATCCAACCGCCTCGAATTCAGCAGCCAGCCGCTCCATCGGCGGCCAGGCATCCGCTGCGCGCAATGCGAGGTCAGGGGCCTTATCACCGCCGCCAAACAAATCTGTGGTGCCCTGCGCAGAGTTCGATGACCGGCGCTGCGCTAAGGCAAGCATGGTGTCCGCATTGGCGGCAACTGCGGCGCGGTTGGCGT
>JAYTQI010000328.1:0-1642 GCA_043746825.1 Hyphomicrobium sp.
CAAAGACACCGCTAACGCCTGCCCCGTGTTCGCAGGCCGCTTGATCAAAGGTGTCAAGAATGGCCCCTCGCCCGCATGGCTACAAAACCGCTTGAAGGCCGTGGGCTTGCGCCCGATCAATGCGCTCGTCGATGTCACCAACTACATCGCGCTGGATCGCGGGCGGCCGCTGCACGTTTATGACGCCGACAAACTGAAGGGCCCGATCCGCGCCCGGCTGGGCAACAAGATCGAGAAATTTCTTGGCCTCGATGGCAAAGAGCACACCGTTGATCAGACCATGTGCGTGATCGCGGACGATAGCGGGCCGCTTGGCTTTGGCGGCATCATGGGCGGCGAGCCCTCGGGCTCATCAGACGCCACCAAGAACGTCTTTATTGAAAGCGCGTACTTCGATCCGGTGCGCACCGCCACCACAGGCCGCAAAGCCGGATTGCAAACCGATGCCCGTTATCGCTTCGAGCGCGGCATTGATCCAGCGTCCGTGCGCCCCGGGCTCGATCTCGCGACCGATATGATTCTAAAGCTATGCGGCGGCGAACCGAGCAAAGCCAAGTTTGCGGGCAAAGAACCGCTTGAAAACCGCGTCATTGCCTTTGATTTCGCGCGTGTTGAAAAACTCTCAGGCGTCAAGCTCTCACAAGCCGAAATCAAGACGACGCTGGAAGCCCTGGGATGCAAAGTCGAGGGCAGCTCGACAGCGGCCAAAGTTGCTGTGCCGTCTTGGCGGCCCGATATTCACGGCCCCGCCGATCTCGTTGAAGAGGTCGTGCGCATTGCGGGCCTTGAGCGCATTCCGTCAACGCCACTGCCGCGCCAGCATGGCGTGACGCGTGCGGTATTGACGGACAAGCAAAAGCGCTCGCGCCGGGCCCGGCGTCTCCTGGCAGCGCGCGGCTTTGTGGAGGCCGTAACCTGGAGCTTTATCACCGAAGTTCAAGCCAAGCATTTCGGCGGTGGAGCGGCGGCGCTCAATCTCGCCAATCCGATCTCATCAGAACTCTCGACAATGCGCCCTGGCTTGTTGGCGGGGTTGCTGACTGCCGTGACGCGCAACCGCAATCGCGGCGCAAACGATGTGGCTCTGTTTGAACTCGGCCAAAGCTATCGCGGCGACAAGCCGGAAGATCAGTACATCAGCGCGGCTGGCGTGCGGGCGGGCACGGCGAAGCTTTTAGGCAGCGGCCGTCATTGGGACGGCAAGGCGGACGGGAGCAACGTCTATGATGTCAAGGCTGATGTGTTTGCAGCACTGGCCACCCTCGGCCTCGATCCCGCCAAAGCTCAGATCACCCGCGAAGCGCCAGACTGGTATCACCCAGGCCGCTCGGCCACGCTGCGGCTTGGGCCGAAAGTTATCCTCGCCCATTTCGGCGAGGTGCATCCCGCCACCTTAAAAGCGCTCAATGTTGAAGCGCCCGTGGCGGCATTTGAGATTTTTCTGGACAGCCTGCCGACGGAGAAAAAGAAATCGCGCGCCAAGGGCAACTTGGCGGCGTCAGATCTCTTGCCGGTCAAACGCGACTTCGCCTTCATCGTTGCTAAGGATGTAGCCGCTGGCGACATCGTCAAAGCCGCTGCCAACGCTGATAAGGCTTTGATCCAGTCGATCACGGTTTTTGATGTGTTCGAGGGTGGGCAG
>JAYTQI010000329.1:0-3725 GCA_043746825.1 Hyphomicrobium sp.
GTGATGTGCATCTTGGTTGTCGGATTTCTATTCCGCTCCAGCATGGGCCCGGCTGAATTTCTGCTGAACATGCTGGGTGAGCAGACGCTGTGTGCCACAGTTTTGACGGCTGCTGCGATGTTGAATGTTGCACTGAATTTTGCGCTGGTGCCAAATTTTGGCCTCGTTGGCGCGGCGGCGGCAACCTCCATCTCGCTGATGATGGCAGCTTTGATGAACTCAATTGTTGTTTGGCGGCGGCTGGATATTGAAATCGCGATCTGGCGCAATCTGCCGAAATTTTGATTACCGTAACTGACAAAGAAAGGCGGGCCCCAGTTCCCCCCGGAGCCCGCCCTCTCGCCTTCCCCTCAAGCCGAGTACATATGAGCCGCCGGCAAGCGCGGCTCAAGGCTGTCAGGTACAACCGCTGAAATCAGCGGCTCAATCGGATACGTCTGACAACGCAACTGCGGGAACTGCATCAAGTAAGCGACCGCCGATTGCATAACTTCAATGCTGCCGGTGATCATGAGACTGGTGTCCCCCGTGGAAGGTTCATGACAGGTCATGAAATACCTCCGTTTATTTTTATGGTTTCTATCTCCCCCATCACAACAACGGACGGATCCCACTTTTCGTCCGTTGTGCTTGTGAAAAATTTGAAGGCGACCTGTGGCCAAAAAGTGGCGTAAACCCATAAACTCTTTTAGATATTTGAGTTATTGCTTGCGCTCAAAAGTGAGCAAAGTGGCGGCGAACTGATCGCGCTCGGTCTTGGGCAGCACTTCATGGGCGACCTCTGTCCAGTCTTTTGCGGCTAGTGCGGGAAAATGCCTGTCGCCGTGGGGCTCAGCGTGGACACGGGTGAGATAGACGCGGTCAGCAATGTTAAGCGTTGCGGCGTAAAGATCGGCACCGCCGATGATCATGATCTCGTCGGCCCCGCGCGTGGTAGCCAGAACGCGTGCTAAGATCAGCGCTTCGCTCACACTGGCGCATGTCGAGACGCCTGCGGCTTCAAAAAACGGGTCGCGGGTGACGACGATGTTGTCGCGCCCGTCCAGCGGCTTGCCGATGGATTGGAATGTGCGCCGCCCCATGATGATGGGCTTGCCCATTGTGAGGCGGCGGAATGTCTTGAGGTCTGAGGAGAGCCGCCACGGCAAACCGCCATCAGCGCCAATGACACCGTTTTCAGCGACAGCAACGATGAGGGATATCCGCAAAGTATTTTTAATCCGGTCAGGCTTTGGCCTTGCAGCCCGCAATGGGAACCATCGCGATCTGATTGGCTTCATTGTACTTATTCATGGCACCGCTGGCGGCGTCAACGGCAAGGCCCACAACACCACCTACCAGAATGTTACCAGCCGTCATAGTTTCGGTGCTGGATGAAATGATCCCGACGCCATCTTGGTAGCATTCCTTTTTACAGGTGACAGCAACATTGTGCTGGCTCTTGTCGAGCACCAAGGTTGCTGGCGTGGCGACGACCTTGGTTCCGATGCCTTCAGAGGTCAACGTGCAGCTCGCACCGGGCGCCCCAGGCGTATCCAGTGAAATCGATTGAGTTGTGCCTTTGGTAATTGACGCACATGACGGCAACACACTGAGCATGACGAAGCACGCAAAAATCCGAAACCGTTTCATGGATCCCCCCGCAGACAACAGATATGGCTGCGTTTTTACAGACGTCGTGGGTGCTGGTCGAGTTGTATTGGGGGTTATGCAGCACATTATCCCCACTGTTGCCGCGACGCCCTACACGGCCACAGGGGCTTTGATGTGGGGGTGGGGGTCGTAGCCGGTCAGGGTGAAGTCCTCGAACCGGAAATTAAAAATTGAGGTAACGTTAGGGTTGATCGCGAGCTGCGGCAGCGCCTTTGGCGAGCGCGATAACTGCAAGTCCGCTTGTTCGAGGTGGTTGAGATACAAATGCGCGTCGCCAAAGGTGTGCACGAAGTCGCCGGGCTTGAGCCCGGTCACCTGCGCCATCATCATCGTCAGCAGGGCATACGACGCAATGTTGAACGGCACCCCTAAGAAGATGTCAGCTGAGCGCTGATAGAGCTGGCACGACAGCTTGCCGTCGGCGACATAGAACTGAAACAGACAGTGGCAGGGTGCCAGCGCCATTTTGGGAATGTCAGCGGGATTCCAAGCCGAGACGATGATCCGGCGGCTGTCAGGATTTGTCTTGAGCGTTGCAACCGCATCGGAAATCTGATCAATCGTCTTGCCATCTAGCGTCGCCCAATTGCGCCATTGCTTGCCATAGACGGGGCCAAGATCACCCGCATCATTCGCCCACTCGTCCCAGATGCGCACGCCGTTATCTTGCAAGTATTTGACGTTGGTATCGCCGGCCAGAAACCAGATCAGCTCATGAATGATCGACTTCACATGCAGCTTCTTGGTCGTGACCAGCGGAAAGCCTTTGGCGAGATCAAAACGCATTTGATGCCCGAAGACGCTCAAGGTGCCGGTGCCGGTACGGTCGGTTTTGTTGACGCCTTCGTTACGGACGCGGCGCAGGAGATCGAGATATTGGTCCATAACGCGCTTCTAGCCCGATTCCTTCTCCAACTCATCCTGGTTGTAGCGGCGCATCGGGTGCAAACGTCAACGCCAGCATGACGGCACCGTTGTAGATCCCGTGGCAGATCATTGACACCAGCAAGGAACCGGTCCTTTCGCGCAGCCACGCCAGATACAAACCCATCAGTACAATCACGGCAATCGCGAAGCCAGAATATTGGACGTGGAGTCCAGCCCACGCCACCGACGAGATGGCCGCCGCGCCAGAAAACCCAAGCCGCGTTTCCCTCAGAACGCCAAAGAGAAAACCGCGAAACAACAGCTCCTCGGCAAGCGGTGCGCCAATCGCCGCCGCGATCAGCATCAGCCACCAGGTCCGGGCCTGCATCAATTCCGCAAAGGGTTTGATGTCGTTATCGAACGCCTGGGGGGCGACCGCGTTGACGGCGAAGGAGATACTCCCGACCAACACAAAAAATAGCAGCACGGCGCCAAGTATGGCTTTGACACTTGGCCTTGGAGTGGCAATCGGCAGCGCTAGCTGACCAAGCGGCACAAACCAGCGGGCGGCAAGGACGGTTAACACCACGACGGCCGCCTGGTCTGCAAAAAGAAAAATCGCGAGCCCCGCTGTCCGCAAAGCTTCCATTTGGCCAACGCTCCAAATGCCGGCAAAGGTGGTCAGGCCAGTGCCCCAAACGAAGACCGTGCCAACACACCAAGCGGCCCCCCAAGATATGATGACAATCGCCACTACCGCCAGAACGCCCTGGAATACTCTGAGCCTTGGGGGGAAGAATGGAGACATCCCGCCACCCATTTGATGGTCCTCGGGTGGCCCCGCTTTGGCCTCAGGCATTTAGGGACTCCTTGCCTGTTAAGGCGATTTACCGCGTACTTCAGCCCCTTTGAGGACTTCAAACCACACTTAGAGCAAGCCTTAAGCTGTAACAGAGCTTTTTTTTGAACCAATTGACGCTTATATTCAAAATGCTGGATTCGTCCGGCTATGGCGATAAACGCGGCCGTAATAAGCCATTCGGACCCGGGGGCGGTACCCGGCGCCTCCACCAAATGCCGCTGGCCGATATAGAGCGGCGGCATCTGATGGGGGCGAACTAGGATCGACGAGGGTGTAAAGGGTTTAGCTTTTGCCCGGCATGATTCCGCCGTTATCGGGTCATCCAGAGTAGTTGCAAATGACA
>JAYTQI010000330.1:0-1639 GCA_043746825.1 Hyphomicrobium sp.
CGGGCGTTGCCACAGCATATCTTGCGCCGCACCATGTTCTGTTTCGTCGCACCTTGACCTTGCAAGATGTTGAGCGCGCCAACAGTTTGAATATGCCAATTCAAAAATTACACATTGATATCAATAACTAGCAACTTTGGCACATAGGTTGCTGATTTATAAACTAGGAGACGCCAAGCCAGCAAAAAATGCTGGTCCAAAAACAAGCAAAAGGCTGGGGCCATGAAGGCAGCTGTGCTGCACCGTTACGACGAGAAACTCTCGTCGGCGGAATTCGTGAGTTACGAGGACGTTGCTGACCCCAAGGTTCAGCGGCCGTCAGACGTTATTGTCCGGATCGGCGGTGCAGGGGTATGCCGCACAGATTTGCATATCGTCGAAGGCATTTGGCGGGAAAAAACCAACATCCCCCTGCCCTACATTATGGGCCATGAAAACGCTGGCTGGGTTGAGGAAGTTGGCAAAGGCGTCGAAGGCTTAAAAGTTGGTGATCCTGTTATCTGCCATCCGCTTGTCACGAGTGGCCATTGCTTGGCGTGCCGGCGCGGCAACGACATGCACGCGGCTGAGAGTTCATTCCCGGGCATCAATGCCAACGGCGGCTATGCTCAATATCTGCTGACCGGCCAGCGCTCGGTGATAAAGCTGCCAAAGACGTTAGCGCCAAAAGATGTGGCGCCCTACACGGATGCAGGGCTTACAGCGTATCGCGCCGCGAAGAAAGCCTCGCGCCATTTGCTTCCCGGCCAAAAAGTCGTCGTACTTGGGGTTGGCGGTCTTGGTCACATCGGTGTGCAGGTCTTGAAGGCATTGTGCGCCGCCGAAGTCATCGCCGTTGACCGCTCGGACGGCTCGCTGGCACTAGCTAAAGAATGCGGCGCGGATCATCTGGTTAAAGCGGACGGTAATGAAGTGACCGCTGTCTTGGATTTGACGCACGGCGGCGGCGCGGAAGCGGTCATTGATTTCGTCGGCGAGGGCGATGCCATCGCAAAAGGTCTTGCCATGACCCGCAATGACGGCTTCTATTACATCGTTGGTTATGGTGGAAAGATCGATATTCCGACCATCGATATGATCACGTCGGAGAAAACCATCGTGGGCAATCTCGTTGGCACATATGCGGAGTTGGTCGAGCTGATGGCGCTCGCAGATCGCGGCCGGGTTCAACTCAAAACCAAAGAATACAAATTGAGCGAGGCCAATGGCGCGCTTCACGATTTGCACAATGGCAAAATTCATGGCCGGGCGGTGCTCATCCCATGACCATACCCACTGGCAAACCAAATTCAGAACGGACCAAGCGAGAGGCAACGCGCAAAGCGCTCGCCAGTCCGGCTTGGCGGCTATGGACCGAAATGTCGAGGAGCGACGTCATGACAGCAGACGGCGACAACCGGCAACCGATGCTTGAGCGGCACAAGATTGTGGTTGCGATCATCGAGGTGAACTCCCAACAGCTGCGCTGCGACAGTGCGTCGGCTGGCCTCGATGTCGAGCGCCTGACGGCTGAGCGCGACGTCACTCGATTTGGCGACACGCCCGAAACGCGGGAGGCGTTAGCGGCCGTCGCGCGCCGCACTTCTGACGTAGAAGAGCGAAACAGAAAGTTGCAGGTCGAGCGCGCGTGGCTGGAACA
>JAYTQI010000331.1:0-20358 GCA_043746825.1 Hyphomicrobium sp.
CGGCCTTTAGCTATTCCGGAACGATGACGGCGGAAATCAAGGTTAGGTCAGGAATTTTCTCTTGCTGCACGGGCAGAACGAGCCGCAGACTGCTCTGGACACAGGGATTGCTAGTCAATGGTTGCGAGACTTCGCAAAGCGGGTTCAGGCAATCAGGCAGAGTGGCGGCGCGTGACACAGTTTTTCTCAACTCGAAATACTCAGGTCCTCTGCGCAATCTCAGGTCCTGCCCTGCTCTGCGATTTGCCGTTTGCCGCAGCCGGCTCCGCGCCGCCCGCCCCGCACTATGCCGCCAATGCTGTCATGTGCGTCGCAGCTTGCAAGGATACGCCGCCCCAGACGATTGACTCGTCATCGCTGCTGCTGACGGATCCTTTGCCGCCGCCTCACCAGTACGACAACAATCTCGTGCTGCGCGACGTCTGGTGCGGTGAGCAGGGCAGCTGTATTGCGTTCAACAACATCGCGCCGCCGCGTCTGAGAGACAAAGACGACACCTACGATTACACGCGCAATTACATCGCGGTGATTCAAGTTCACCAATGAGGCCGGGCGCCTCTCGGTTTTTGAATATAAAATGGCCGGAAGTTCAGTGAACTTCCGGCCATATTTTTTTATGCGTTGAGAGTTAGGCAGCCGGTTTCGAATTTGGCCGCCCCGTGCCTCGCACAGAGCGCTGCTTCAAGAACTTGGGCGGGCTTTGGCCGTCCCAATTCTTAGGGTTTGCGCCACCGCTTCTGGCGGTGTCGTTCGAGCGCTCACCACGATGTGGCGCACCGTGGCTTGGCTTTCCGTGGTGAGCATGGCTTGCGCCGTGCGGTTTGTCCGAGCGCACGCCTTCGCGGCGCTGACCATCTTGGCGAGGCCCGTCATGACGTGGGCCCTCGTGACGGGGCCCGTCGCTGCGTGTCTTTTGGCCGTCGCGCTTCCACTCAGGGCGCGCACCGCGCGCCTCAGCAGCCGCGCGATCCGGACGCTCTGAGCGTTC
Organism: Hyphomicrobium sp.; assembly: GCA_043746825.1. GTDB lineage: Bacteria > Pseudomonadota > Alphaproteobacteria > Rhizobiales > Hyphomicrobiaceae > Hyphomicrobium_B. The sequence goes on from JAYTQI010000331.1 coordinate 989, forward strand.
TGGGCGCGGGCCATCGTGACGGGGGCGCTCGTGCCTTGGTGCGTCGGAACGGGGAGCATCAGAACGCGGACCGCGGCCTTCATGTGAACGCCGCTCGGGGCGGTCGCCACCGGTTCTTGGGCCGCGATGACCATCACGGCGCGGACCGTCATGGCGTGGCTTCTCGGCGTGCGGGGCATCGTCACTCGGCGCACTGATCCTGGCGGCGGGATTATAGCCGCCAGCCTGGACCGGCTTGTCGCTGCGCCCATCTTCGCGGCGCGGGCGATTGGAACGCGGGCCGTCATGGCGGCCGCGCTCCGGGCCCTTGCGATGCGCACCGGTGCGGCGCGGATCGGTGTGGGCGTGATGCGGGCGTTTCTCCGGCATCGGCAGGTTCTCGCCGCCAATATCGCTGATGACTTCGATCTTCTGCTTCATCAGGCGTTCGATGGCTTTGACGTCGCCCATCTCGCTTTGATCACACAGCGAAATCGCGATGCCTGATTCTCCCTTACGGGCGGTGCGGCCAACGCGGTGGATGTAGGTCTCCGGCTCCATCGGCATGTCGAAGTTGATGACATGGGTGACGTTCGAGACGTCGATGCCGCGCGCCGCAATATCGGTCGCAACCAAAACCCGGACGTGCCCAGCCGTGAAGTCATTAAGCGCGCGCTGACGGGCGTTCTGCGCCTTGTTGCCGTGGAAGGCGGTGGCGCCAATACCAGCCATCGCAAGTCGTTCCGCCACGCGGTCAGCGCCGCGCTTGGTGCGCGTGAACACGATGACGCGCTTGCAGGCTTCATCATTGAGAATCGTGTGCAAGCGGCTCTGTTTCTCTGCCGTGCGCACGATCATGACTTTTTGATCGATGCGATCAACAACCATGGTCTTGGTCGATAGATCAACGCGGTACGGATCTTTCAACAGATCGTAAGCAAGCGTGCGAATTTCTGGCGGCATGGTGGCCGAGAACATCGCGGTGCGGCGCTTAACGGGGATCAGGCCAGCGATCTTTTTAATGTCGCGGATAAAGCCCATGTCGAACATGCGGTCGGCCTCGTCAAGCACCAGGACGTTGACGCCCGAGAGATCACAGGTCCGCATATTGACGTGATCGAGCAGACGGCCAGGCGTTGCGACCAGCACATGCACGCCACGCTTCAAAGCGTTGATCTGCGGGCCCTTGCTCACACCCCCGAGCACGACGGCGCGGCGGATGTTCAAGTTGCGCGACAGAGAAGCGACTTCCTGGTCGATCTGGATCGCGAGTTCGCGGGTCGGTGCCAGTACAAGCGCGTAGACTTGCTTCCAGCCGAGTTCGACCGGATTTTTGGCAATTTGCTGCAAGATCGGCAGTACGAACGCGGCGGTTTTGCCTGAGCCTGTTTCGGCGAGACCCAACAGGTCACGGCCTTCAAGCTGGGGGGGCAGCGCCTGCACCTGAATAGGTGTAGGCGTCTCGTACCCACACTGAGTGAGGGCACGCGAAAGAGGTTCGGCAAAGCCGAAAGCCTCGAATTTAGTAGATGTCAAAGTGAAAATTTCCCAAGGGCTTCGAGGGCCGCTCATCAAGAGCCGGGTTTCTCGTCCCATGGCCCACACCGGCGCTTTCGGGGTGTGGCCTTTTTTAGTCGGATTGTTCTTGAATGCAGGGCCGGCGCGTTGGTTAGCAACGCTTTTAAGTGGCACGAGGACCCGAGCGCCATAGAAGAGCAATACCCTCCCTATGCGTGTGTTCGCCCGATATGTCAAGGAATTGCTGCGGCGCAGCAGCTATGCCGCGGTCTGGCGCCGCCGCCCATCCGTCACTTCAGGCAGGGATAGGCGTCTTTCAAGGCCTCGGCAATTGTCACTCTTGTCGGGTCCTTCCAGCGCTCGGGATGCTTAATTGCCCAAGCCATATAGTGCTTGGCGAGATCATCCATGTCGTATTTTTCTGGCCGGCAGAAGCCGTCCTCAGGCTTGGACATGCGGAACGCTGAATTGATGAAGCCAACGCACGACGACTTGAGCTGGATATATTCGGACGTGACCTCTCCGGTCTTGGGGAGCGCATCGTAAGACTTGCAAAGCTCGACGAGGGGCGTCGATTCATCTGCCAGGACCAAGCTTGGCCCCGAGATCAGCAAAGCAGCCATCAGCGATGTCTTCAGTAACATGGCGGTCCTTCCGGGGATACAATCTAGTGGTCTTTAGCACGCTGTGGGCACAGAAGAAACGCGACCTCCGTCTGGCAAAGAGGCTTGAATTTTCAGCAACTTGATACTTGCCAGGCTCTTCGTCCCATTGGGCACGTTCGGCTGTCCGATTTTGAGCGTAACTCTATCAACTGCGTTCCCGGGCGAAGTGCCTCGCAGCGCGAGAAACGCAGATCCGGGATCACGTTTTCGAAGGCGGGCAAGATTGTGCCTCAAACCCTTGGACGTGATCCCAGCTATTCACTGGCCCTTCGGGCGGCGTTTCTGCCGGGAACGCACCTTGGGAGAATTGATTTTAGCGTCTGGCACCGGCAATGTTGCGAGAAATCCTTGACTGGACACTCGATTATGCCCGCAGCGCCGCCAGCCTCAAAAGCCCTTGTCGAGGAAATTGCTTCGTTAGCCATCGCGACCCTCGATGCTCACTGCCAAATCGCGCCGATTTCAACAAGCCACGCGGGGTTCGATCTCGAGACGGCTTATGCGGTCAGCGCCCGGGTAGCGCAGCTTCGCAGCGCGCGCGGGGAAAAGCCCGTTGGCCGCAAGCTCGGCTTCACCAATCGCAACATCTGGGCCGAGTACAACGCCGATGCGCCGATCTGGAGCTATATGTACGAAACAACCGTTCGGGCCGTTGATCCGGCTGGCGCCGACTTTGATCTGAGCAGCGTGGTTGAGCCACGCATCGAGCCCGAGATCACCTTAAGCCTCAAGCGCGCGCCAGAGAGCGGGATGGATGAAGCGGCACTTTTTGACTGTCTCGATTGGGTCGCGCACGGCTTTGAAGTCGTGCAGTCGCTGTTTCCAGGCTGGAAATTTGCACCCGCTGATACCGTCGCGGCGTTTGGCTTGCATGGTGCCCTCATGCTCGGTCCCAAGCACACCATCACGCAAAGTAATGCGCGGGAGTGGCGCGAACGGTTGAGTTCCTTCGAAGTCACACTTTATCGCAACGGCATTGAGATCGATCACGGCCACGCCCGCAATGTTCTTGGCGGGCCGCTTTCGGCTTTGAGGAACGTCGTTGAAGTGCTGGCGACTGACACATACAACCCACCGCTCAAAGGTGGTGAGTATATCACTACCGGCACCATCACCCGCGCATTCCCGATTGTGCGCGGCGAAGTCTGGCGCAGCGAATTTTCAGGTGCGCCGTTCGAGGGTCTGACAGTGCGGGTGGTGTTAGGGAAATGCTAGTTCGAGTTTGCCCCGGCGCGTCATCCTCGGCATCATGGCGGAGCCATGCTCCGCATGGAGCGCGGCCCCCTTGCCGCGAGCAGGCCGGGGATCCAGCGAAAAAAAGCGCCGGGGGCTCAATGTAATGATGGATCTGCGACGAGCTTGCGCTGAGTCCCCGAATGCACATCGAGAGAGGGCGAGTGCCTTCGAGGATGACGTTCGAATTACTCTTCCTTGCCGCCTTGGGTGCGCTTTTTGAGTTCGTCTTTCAGTTCGTCCTTGGCGCCCTCGTTGCCGCCTTCTTTTTTCTTGTCCAACTTGTCGAGCCCCAATGCCTTGACGGCGAAGTAGACGACGGCGGCAATAGCAACAAAGTCTATGACGGTCGAAAGCAAATGGCCAACCTTGAACGGGCCAAGCACAACCTCGGTTAGTCCCTTGGCCGAACCGAGGATGAGACCCAGAATAGGATCGACGATATCAGTAACGATAGCCGCGACCACCTTGGCAACGGCGGCGCCGAGGATGAAGCCGACAGCGAGGCCGACAACGCCCTGCTCAAGGATGAAGTCCATGAAGCCTTCAATGGCGCGGCGGCGGGACTGCGGATCAAGCATGGGTCTCTCTGTGGTTTGGGGGAAACGGATATTTATCGCCCGAAGCCTTGGTCCGCGCGCGGAATTAAATCAACCCATTAATTTGTGGGACAGCCGTTTTAGCCACTCATCCGTCACCGCCCGCCCGTCGCAATCGCCGCACGCATCGCGTCCATCACGCCGGTTTCTGTCATCGCATGGCCCGCCGCCTCAATAATCTGCAAATGTGCGTCAGGCCAGGCTTTTGCAAGCAAATAAGCGTTTTCCGGCGGGCATAATAAATCGTAGCGTCCCTGCACGAGGACGCCTGGAATGCCTTTTAGGCGGTGGGCGTTGGCGATGATTTGGTCTGGCTCAAGGAAAAAGTTATTCCGGATGTAGTGGGCTTCCAGGATCGGCGTTGGCGGCGTGCGGCCCTCATTAGGCGTCTCGGAATTCAAGCGCGTGGCGCTGGGTATCAGTTCTGAAAGTGCGCGCTCATAGGCGTTCCAGACATGCGCGGCGGGGACGTGCATCTTTGGGTCAGGGTTGGTCAGACGTGTTAGGTACGCGTGCAGCGGATCGGCGCGCTCAGACTCTGGCAGCCAGTTCTGAAAATCTCCAAACAGGTCGGGGCGGAAGAGTTTCGGGCCATCGATAAAAGCCCATGCAACTTCCTGCGCGGTGCCGAGAAAAATCGCGCGCAGCACCAGGCCGGTGACGCGCTCGGGATATTTTTCAGCGTAGGCCAGCGCCAGCGTCGAGCCCCATGAGCCGCCGATGACCAGCCATTTCTCAATGTTGAAATGCGCGCGAATGGCTTCGATATCTTGGATCAGATGATCTGTGGTGTTGGCCACGCACGACAGATAGGGATGGCTGCGGCCAGTTCCGCGCTGATCAAATAGAAAGGCGTGATGGCGCTCAGCATCAAACAACTTGCGATGCATGTGCTGGGCGCCGCTGCCAGGGCCGCCGTGTAGAAAAATAGCAGGAATGCCGCTGGGCTGGCCCACTTCCTCGACATAGAGCCAATGCCCATCACCCACACGCAGCATACGGGCGTCGAAGGGGCGGAGGGGATCGGGGGGAGGCGTGTCGGTCATGCGGGTTATAGTGCTCGCGAAATTTCGTTCGCGGACACCTTGGCCTGATTGGGGGGCTCGGAGCAAGGACTGCGGAATAGGGCCCGGCTTAAGCCTGCTGCTTCAGTGGATCAGCAACCGTTGGCATTCTCTCATGCGCCGCCCAAATCAGCCGTTCGATGATCTGCTTGCGATTAGGCACGTTGGGATCAGCGCGGCGCAGATCATCGAGCTGCTTTAATGTTGCCGCGTCGAGCGCGACGGAAACGATGTGGTCTGAGGGCTGGGTCATGACGTGTATCCTTTGAGTGAAGTTTGATGCGATGGGTTCCAATTTGACGCCGCTGTCTTAACCGCGCGGCGGAGGCGCGGCTGTACCGGAGGGGACAGGCGTGCATGTCCTAGCGTGTGTTTTGAATACTGCGCAGGTCTTCAATCACCACTGTCGCCACAGCCAAGGAAAAGGTTCATGCCCGCCGTACTGTGGAACCGCTACAAACACCCCGCGTTAGCATCGCGGGGTATATATGTGTGAATGGGGCAGCGAGGGTGCGGATTGATCGCGTAGTTGCACGTGTCAGCCTAAGCGGCGCAGCGGCTTTTTTAAGAGCGGCATTTGCGGCGCGTCTTGGATGATCGAAATGGTTACGCGATCGTTGTGCTCATGATCGGCGACTTCGAAAATGACGCCGTGGCTTGCGGGGTCTTCGGCGGCACGCAAAATTTGCTCGATGTCGATTTAGTCTTTGAGGTTTTTAGCGCCTGCGTTTGAGATCAGCTTGGATGCGCCGCGCGCCAGCCAAAGCGGAATGGTGATGGTGACTGAGGGCTTGCCGCCTTCCTGCACGTCAATCTTGATTTTCGCCATATCAATGCTCCTCTAAAAAATCCGTGCGCGCGGGGAGTGGGGCACGGAAAGGAGACTTTGCCGTGGCGGGGGAGGGAATGCTGTTACGCGGGGGACAGCTAAGAACGTCATCCCGTCGCCCGCGCGTGAAGCGCGCGGGAATCACGGACGGGACCCACGACAAGTGTCCTCGAAATAGGTGGCGCGGAAACGCGAAATGTTGAAACGGCCACGGTCCACTTTCACCAAAACGCTTACTGAGGATTGCCGTGGACCCCGACCGCAGCTTCCGCTCGCCGCTGGCGAGCGGTGGGGGATGACGGTGTGGCGCAAGCGAAGGTCGTCGAACGACAATCAAAACAATTATTCCGGCCTAGAAAAGTCTTTCCATCATTTTTGAAAGCTGAGGGAACATTGCTGCTAGGCCGGACATAAGCGTTCCGATTGCAGCGATAGTTGCCAAAACTAGCTCCACCTTTCTTAATTCTATGCGCTTAATGGCAACCGATTTGCCGTGCCAATAAAGTGTGCCGCTTGCGTCAACGCCAAGTGCATCCATTTCGTCAAGCCCGATGGTCCGAACGCCTTGCGGCCATTCCTCGGGTCGCGAGTTGCGCGGAGGAATTTGTTGCAATTCTTCAGCCCGATTTCGCATTGCGTCATCTGAACTCATCGCGGGCCTCCACCGAATTTCAAAGGTGTTTTAGTGGAATGTTACTACTCGACCCCCTCCAACGCACTCCCCAAATCCTTACCCGCCGTCGCTGGCGGTAGCGGTTTTCAACTGAATATACCGCTTGCGCCTTCGCTTTCACCGCCCACAACACACCCGCTGTCTTCGCCGCCCGCTTTTTCCATCCGCAGGCGTACGCCTTGCCGCCATAGACGGCGCGGTCGTCCTCGCGAATGAGATTGTCCATCACCTTGGTATCCTGCACGCTGCCCGCGGTCACGCCAGCCGTATGCACGAGCCCGCTCTCAGCATCGACGCCGATGTGCTTTCATGCCGAAATACCACTGATTTCCCTACTTCGACGAGCGCATCTCGGGGTCGCGGCGGCCTTGCTTGTTCTTTGTCGAGGGCGAGGCCGCGATCAGTGTCGCGTCCACAATCGTACCGCAACGCAAGAGCGCGCCGCGCTCTTCCAAATGCCCGGCGACGGTTGCGAAAATCGCTTTCGTCAGGTCATGACGCTCTAACAGATGACGAAAATTCAAGATCGTCGTCTCGTCGGGAATTTGATCGCGCCCGAGATCGAGCCCTGCAAACGTGCGCATCGATTGAATGTCGTAGAGCGCCTCCTCGGCGCCAGGATCGGAGAGTGCATACCACTTGCTGCAAGCTATAAATCCGCAGCATCACCGCCAAGGGGAAGGCGCGCCGCCCACCCTGTGGACCGGCTTTCGGATAGTGCGGTTCGATCACGGCTTCGAGCCGTGCCCACGGCACTACCGCCGACATCTCAGAGAGAAAAACCTCGCGTTTGGCCGTCTTCTTCTTCTTCGCAGCGTAGTCCAGCGGCGAGAACGAAAGCTGGCTCATGGCAGACCCACTCGAATCAATCGGATCACTGTGCCATACCCGCCGCTTGGTCAGAGGTTACTTAAGGCGTGGTGCTTACTATCGGCACAATACGTGGGACGTTTTTTGAAAGAAAGCCCAAAACTAACATGAAAATTGCGAATCGGAATTGCAAATGCGGACACCGGCTAACCGTCTTTTCGACTTCCCGTTTGTCACAAAATCCCGGTGCCCAACGATCTCTGTCGTTCGCAGTTTGAAGCCAATGTTTCATATTGTTGTAGATCAAGTGGTTGGTAAACAGCATTGGCCAGTAACGACAACGAATGCCACCACTACCGCCCCTCCTTCCACCACGCTAAGGCCAGCAAGAACAGCAGCGCAGCCAGGGCCGCTAAGCCGGTAAACAGGGGTGTGAGCTTGACGCCGCGCGTCAGATAGGCGTCGCGGTCTTTCAGCCCCATCCAGCCTGAGCCCGCCAGCACCTTGGCGTTCGCCAGCATCGAGAGGCGCGGCACGTCAATCGAGGCCGTGGCTGAGGATTTCGTCCAGAACACACCGCCGCCGGTGGCTTCCGCTATTGGCTTCATCTTGTCTTCGGACGCCACTACCTCGCTCATTTCGCGCGGATCCTCGATGCCAGCATTCGCCACTGCTGTCAGCGTTCCGTTGGGTCCTGGAGTTTCTGCTTTGTAGAGGCCCGGAATTTTGACATCGATCACCGTGCGCCACAGGCCCGGACCCGCCGCCTCTAACGTTGCGTCCGAGGCTTCCCCGCCCGGACCCAGCAGTTTCACGGGCGAAATTTTTTCATCCATCGAGCGCCGCTCAAGCGTCAGCTTCAAGCCTTTGGCGGAGGCGATCAGGCGCTCTTCCTCAAGCTCCGGCTCTTTCATCAACCAGTGCGAGAGGCGGCGCAGCAGATCGGTGTGCGGCCCGCCGCCATCGTAACCGCGCGCCCACAGCCACGATTGATCGGAGGTCAGCAGCGCGACCCGGCCCTTGCCCTTGCGGTCGAGAATGAGCAGCGGGCGGTCTTCCGCGCCAGACATGACGACCCTGCCACGGTCAGCTCGCACGTCAGCTTGGCGGAACCAGCGGCCCCAGCTCGGCGTCTCGCCTTCCCCGCCGGGCAATCCTTGCGTGACCGGATGCTTCTGGCCTTCTTTGGTGATCTTGGCTTTAAACGGCTGATCGAGAATCCGCCCCGTCGGCGGTCCTGGCAGTACGGAACCCAGCGGCGTTTTAAACACCGAGAATTGGCTCGAATAATCATCGCCCGCCGCAACCAGCAGCGCACCGCCGTGCTTATCAACGTAGTTGGCGATGTTGTCATAGTACAAGAGCTGCAGGATGCCCTTGTGCTGATAACGGTCGAAGATGATCAGATCAAAATCCTTGATCTTTTCTGAGAATAATTCGCGCGTCGGAAAGGCGATGAGCGAGAGCTGATTGATCGGGGTGCCGTCCTGCTTTTCTGGCGGGCGCAAAATCGTGAAGTGAACGAGATCGACGGCGGCGTCGGATTTCAGCAGGTTGCGCCATGTGCGCTCTCCTGCGTGCGGTTCACCTGAGACAAGAAGCACGCGCAGGTTCTCGCGCACACCTTCCGCCGCGATCACGGCGCGATTGTTGGCGGGTGTTAACTCGCCTTCAGCCGTATCAAGTTCAACTTCGAGAATGTTGGCTCCCGAATGCGGGAACGGCATATCGATTTTGACGCTTCTGCCAATCTCGGTATTGACGATTTCGTCAGGCTTGCCCTCGCGCCGGACTTTCAGCGTCACGTCTTTCGAGACCTGTCCGGCCTTGCCGGTTTCGCGCACCGCCAGCTCAATGGGGCGCGACTGGCCAACGAGGCCATAGCGCGGCGCCTGGATCACCTCGATGCGGCGGTCGAACTCGTTCGGCGCGCCGGTCAGCAGGGCGTGCACGGGTGCATCAAAGCCAAGGCTCTGAGCGTTGACGGGCACATCGTGCACCTGGCCATCGGTAACGAAGATGACGCCCGAAATGCGATCAGGCGGTGTATCGTTGAGGGCCGCATTGAGATCAGTGAATAAGTTTGTGCCAGCAGCAACTTTGTCACCCGGCAAACCGCCCTGCACCCACTTGATGGTCAGGTTGGGAATTTTGCCGAGCTTGGCTTCGAGTTCGGTTTTGATGGCGGCGGATTCTTCCGGGCGATGGCTGAGTTTCTGGCTGGTGCTCTCGTCAACGACAACGATGGCAACATTGGCGAGTTTTTCGCGCTCTTCTTCCCGCAGTGTCGGGTTGAACAGCGCCGCCAGCAATGCGCCGAGTGCCGCAAGCCGCAACCAAGCGCCGCGTGTCCGGCGCAGGAACAGCAACCCGATGAGGGCCAACGCCACCACCACCAGCACCCACAGGATGGGGCCGGGCAGAAGGGGCGAAAAATCAATGGACCAGTTCATGGGTGCGCCCTCACTGGCCAAGACGTTCGAGGAGAGCGGGCACGTGCACCTGATCAGCTTTGTAGTTGCCGGTCAGCGCGTGCATGACGATGTTGACGCCGGATCTAAACGCCATCTCGCGCTGCATTTCTCCCCCCGGCACCACCGGATAGAGCGGCCGCCCCCGGTCATCGAGCGCCCAGGCAGCGGCAAAGTCATTCGACGTGATCATGATGGACGTCACGCCGTCAGAGACGCGGGCCTTGGTGCCTTCGCTCTGGCCTTCTGCCGCAGCTTCCACCCAAAGCTGGCCGCCATCCCAACGGCCGGGGAACGATTTCAAAAGATAGAAGGACTTGGTGATAACGTGGTTCTCCGGCACCGGCTCTAAGCGCGGTACGTCGAGTTTGCCAAGCAGGCGCTGCAAGGCATTGCCGCCTTTGCCAGCGAGCGGGATTTGATTGACGCCCCCTTGGCCGTAATCGCGGGTGTCGAAAACAATCAGCCCGCCTTCTTTCATGTAGGCGTCGATTTTGGCGATCACCGCGTCGGGCAGGGCTTCAGCTGTTTCCAGCACCGGCCAATAAAGAACGGGATAAAATGCGATCTCATCCTTGGTCACATCGACACCAACGGGCTCGCCGGGCTCAACCGCCGTGCGCGTTGAGAGCACCTTGCCAAGGCCGATGAGCCCAGTGCGGCTGGTATCGTCCGCTTCCTTGTCGCCCGACAAGACGTAACCGAGAGTCATCTTGGCGGTCGATTGCAAGGCAGCAGCGTCAGCCGGGCTCAAGTTCGCGGGCGGCACGACTTGGCGGCCGGCTGGCCGCTGGCGCACTTCAGGCCGGATGATTTTGCTGCCGTCAGGGCTGGTCTCAATTTCGGTTCCGGGCGTGCCATCTTGCTGCGCGTGTGCAGGTGGAGTGACGGTCAGTGATGCGGCCAAAACCGCCAGCACAATCGCTGCCGTGCGTGGTACGATATTTTTCCACGACAAGCCTTTGAGACCACCAGCCTGCAGGATCAGCACGGCAAAGATATCAGCAAACAGCAGCGCGAGCGCCAAGACCAGCATCCAAGGTTTTAAGGCCGTACTGGCGGCGTTGGCGTAGGTCAGCCGCTGAACGGTTTTCGGCAGCGCTGGGATTGGCTGCAGCACGCTTTTAGGTGACATCACATTCAAAGCATGCGGACTGGCGCTGGCGCCATAGTAGCCCGGCGGGTGATCGAGGCTTGGCGCCAGCTCTTCCATTGTTGAGGATTTGACAGGCTCAGCCGTCGGCGGCGGAGGCTTTAATACGCCAAGGCCATCCAGTGTGCGCAGCGGTGGCAGCACGCTCATTGTATCAGCGGTCTTTGCGGTCTCGGTTGCGGCATCGCCCGAATTAGCTGCGATCTCAGATCCAGCCCCAACGCGCCCCATGGTCGAGACGCGCTTCAGCATTTCAACGAACAATCCGGAAATCGGCAGGTTCGACCAATCAGAGTTCGCAGTGATATGAAACAGCACAATCCGGCCTTCGCCACGCTTAATGGCGGTGACCAGCGGCGTGCCGTCCTTGAGGCGCGCCCAGACCTGCACATCGGCTGAAATTTTTGCAGGATCTGCCAGAACCTGACGCTTGACGGTGACATCTTCCGGGATCGTAAGTCCGGCGAACGGACTGGCTTCATCAAACGCCGCTAATGGCTGCGGCGACGACCACGACAGCGCGCCGCCCATTGACCGTCCGCCTGCGCGCAGGGGCACGGGCAATAATTCATCGCCGCCCTTCTCAAGGCGTGGGCCAGCAAAGCGTACCAGCGCGCCGCCGCGCTTGACGAAATCCTCAACGCGCTTTGCGGGTTCTCCGGTCAGCGTGCCAATGTCAGCGAGCATCAAAACAGAAATGTTCTGCTTCAGAAGCGCATCGAGCGAGAGCGCGAGGTTGGCTTCCTTTGAGACGGCCAGTTCCGCATAGGGGAGTAAGGCTTTTTGTATGTAATACAGAGGCGCCAAAAGCGGCTGTGATTGTTCGCGGCTTTCGCCTGAAATCAGGCCTACACGATGCCATTGCGTTGAAGCGTCTACTAAGCTCACCGCGCCAGCCGAGCGCTCGCCCGGAATTTCGATGCGCGCAACTTGGTTGCGTAACTCCAAAGGCAAATCAAACGTCACAGTCGTGGAGGTTTCTCCGTCGCGCAGTTTGTAGGTGGCTTCGCCCAAACGTTCGCCGCGCGCGGAGAAGGCGTGCACGAGACCTTCGCGAGGCGATCCAACGGGCTGCGTGACCGTGGCTTCAAGCTTGCCTTTGTCGCCGAGACGCGCGGCGAGGCCGAGGGCTTCCGAGCCTTTGCTCTCGTCAATCACCGCAAAAGTGCCAGCACCCGCAAGCGCTAAAAGCTTGGCCGCGATCTCGCCCGCATCCTTTTTGTGATCGACGCCATCATGCAGCCAGACAATGCTTGGGTCTTTGGCACCAGCGGCGTTCAATGCCGCCTCAATCGCAGCCAAGGCCTGTGCCCGGTCTGGGGCATAGGGCTCTGGCGTCAACGCTGCGGCGCTTGCTTTGGCGTCAGAAGGCGCTTCAATTTTTGCCGTAACCGTTTTGGCTTTCGGCGCGCTGCCGAGAACCATAACGGCACGTTTCTGGTTAGCGGCCTCGCCAATGAGGCGGTCAATCATGGCGGCGCGCTGCGGCCAGCGCGACGCAGACGCCCAACCGTTATCAGCCACAATGACCAATGGCCCTGAGCCTTTCAGGCCTGCGTCTTTGGCAGGATTGAGCACAGGTTCCGCGAGCGCAAAAATTACGAAGGCCGCCGCAAGCAACCGGATCAACGTCAGCCACCACGGCGATTTGTCAGCGGTTTTTTCCTCGTTCTCAAGCCCAACCAGAATGCGGGTTGGAGGGAAGGCGACGCGGGATGGGCGCGGCGGCACCGCGCGTAACAGCCAATAGATCACCGGCAAACTGGCGAGCGCTGCGAGCAGCCACGGGTTGAGGAACGCAAGCGCACCGAGCATCACAAAACTCTCTCCGCGCTTTGCCCGGAGCCTTGGGTTTTATAACTGCCACCCGAGCCGTCGAGATGCATCACAAGCGCCAGCATCGCTTCAGAGGCGGGCCTGTCGGTGTGGTGGACAAGAAACGACCAGCCAAGCCGGTGCGCAATCTCTTGGATACCGGCGCGATGCGCCAGAAAGCGTTGCTGATAGCGCTCGCGCAGGCCTTCAACACGATCCGCCACCCAACGCTCCGAGCCATCGGGCGACAAGAATTCGGTGCGGCCCTTATAAGGCAGCGTCTCTTCTGCGGGATCAAGAATCTGCACCAGATGACCGTTGGCGCCAGCAGCCCCTAAACCCTCAATGGTCTCGCGGATTTTTTCAATTGGATCGAGAAAATCCGAAAACAGGATCACGCTTGAATACCGGGCCAGCCGCGCGGCGGGTGGCGTTGAGTCTTTCAACATGTCGTCACTGCGCATGACGATGTGCTCGGCCAATTTTTGCGTCGCACGGCGGTTGGCCGTTGGCTGCGTTTGGCCAAGCAGTGCGACGCGCTCGCCACCACGCACAAGAAGTTCTGTTGCGCCCAGCATCAGCACCAGTGCGCGCTCTTGCTTGGTCACGTGGCCAAGGTGGCTCTTGAAGTTCATCGATGATGAGAGATTGGACCAGAGATAAAGGGTGTGCGCGGCTTCCCACTCGCGTTCACGTACAAATAATTGGTCAGAGCCAGCCGACCGGCGCCAATCAATCAGGTAAGCGCCTTCTCCCGGCTGATAAGGGCGGAACTGCCAGAAGGTATCGCCGTGCCCGACACGGCGGCGGCCGTGAATGCCGTGCACCACGGTTGAGGCAATGCGGTCCGCTTCCATCAGAAGGTCTGGCATCCGGTCAACGATGCTGACCGCTTCGCGTTCAAGCGACAGCACCCGGCGCCCTTCTGCGGAGGCGCCCATTTTCGGGCCGGTTGGGCCTGCCATCGGTCTTACTCCACCGCCCCAGCGAGCCGGGCGATGATCTGTGACAGCTCCTGGCCCTCGGCGCGGGCCGCGAATGACAGCGCCATGCGATGCTTTAGAATTGGCTCTGCCAAGTGCACAACGTCATCGACAGATGGCGCTAAGCGGCCATCGATGAGCGCCTTGGCTCGGACAGCCAGCATCAACGCCTGGCTGGCGCGCGGGCCTGGACCCCAGGCGACGAACTTGTCGGTTTCCGTATTCGCGCCCGTACCAGGACGCGCCGAGCGCACCAGTTTCAGAATGGATTCAACAACCTTGTCGGGCACGGGAATCTGGCGGACGAGGCGCTGGATCGACATCAATTCTTGCGCTGAGAGAATGGTCTCAAGCTTGGCGCTGTCGGAGCCAGTGGTTGCGAACAGCATACGCCGCTCGGACGCGAGATCGGGATAATCGACGTCAATTTGCAGTAAGAACCGGTCGAGCTGGGCTTCTGGCAGCGGATAGGTGCCCTCCTGCTCGAGCGGGTTCTGGGTGGCAAGCACGTGGAATGGCGCAGGCGTGTCGTGGCGCTGCCCAGCAACCGTGACGTGGCGTTCCTGCATGGCTTGGAGCAACGCTGACTGCGTTTTCGGCGAGGCGCGGTTGATTTCGTCAGCCATCAGCAGCTGCGTAAAAATCGGGCCCTTGATGAAGCGGAACGAGCGGGCCCGGCCCGGCTCATCCTCCAGCACTTCCGAGCCGATAATATCGGAGGGCATCAAATCCGGCGTAAACTGAATGCGTTTAGCGTCCAGGCCGAGCACCTTGCCAAGGGTATCAACGAGCAAGGTCTTGGCGAGGCCAGGAACGCCGATCAGCAGCGCGTGGCCGCCTGCCAGCAGGGTGATGAGAGTGCGCTCAATAACCTGGTCCTGGCCGAAAATGACCCCAGCAGCTGCCTTGTGGGCCTTCTGGACGCGCTCGGCAGCTGCCTCAAGGCGCGGCACGATATCGGTTTGGGTTTCGATGATGTTACTCATGCCAGCCGGTGCCTCTTTTATGATTAATACCCGGGTACTTTGTTGGGCCTTAGTGTATCACTTTTTAGTTCAGAAGTGGGCAAATCGACCTTAAAGCACCCATCATTTTGACGATCCGGCCCAGGCCTTTAAGGGTCAAGTGAATGTTACGTTAGATTTACCACCAACCGGCACGTTTGCCTCGGAATCTCAGAATGATCGATGGCAGCCAAAAGGACAATCAATCCGGAAGTCTAACGGCTAGCGGTGGGCTTGAAGCTCTTATGCGTGCAGCGGGCGATGCGGCCGGCCTTCGCCCTGTGGAGAGTTGGAACCCACCCTACTGCGGCGACATCGGTTTGCGGATCCGCGCTGACGGCGTCTGGCTTTATCAGGGCGGCCCGATTGGGCGGCCGGCCATGGTCAAGTTATTTGCCAGCATCTTGCGCAAGGACGCGGACGGGAGAACTTACCTCGTCACGCCCGCTGAAAAGGTCGATGTCCTCGTCGAGGATGCGCCGTTTCTCGCGGTCGAGATGGCGGTCACCGGCGAGGGGCCATCGCAAGTGCTGACATTCCGCACCAATATCGATGACGTTGTTGAAATAGGACTCGCGCATCCGCTCCGGTTTTCAGCCGTGCCACCTGATGGCGGCTTGAAGCCCTATGTCACCGTCAGGGGACACCTAGAAGCTTTGGTAACGCGGGCTGTCTATGCCGACCTCGTGAGCCTTGCGGTATCGCGAGCCAACAGTCCCGGCCTTGGCGTGTGGAGCGGCGGCGTGTGGTGGCGAATGGCGTGAAATGCGGAACCAATAGCTAAACTCTGTGGCCCGCATAGCCTGCATGCAGCACGGTCTGAATTTCCTTCTTGAGGTTCGCGCTCTTAGCATCTGGGAGCGCGATCAGTCCGTCGATAGCCAACGACGCCAGGCCATGCACGAGCGACCATATGGCAACCGCTTCACCTGTTGGCTCAGAGGTCATCATTTCTTCGCCCTGTTTAGCCTCGCCGTTGACCGCGCGCGTACATCGCAACAGCGCTGAGTTGCCCGCCTCGACCAAACCTGGAAAGCGTGCACGGTTTGGCAGGTTGGCGCCAAACATCAAGCGGTAAAGCGCTGGGTTGTGGACCGCAAACAAGACATAGTTGATACCCAAACATTCCAGCCTCCCCGCCTGATCAGCGCGTTTTGCTGTGGCCTCATCCATCTCTTGCGTGAGCGCGCGAAATCCGTGCTCGGCAACAGCGGCCAACAATTCATCCTTGCTGGCGTAGTGGCGGTAGGGTGCCATGTGGGAGACACCAGCCGCCCGCGCCGCCGCTCTTAAGGTGAGAGCTTCCAAACCTTCCCGCTCCAGAATTTGGCGAGCCACTGTCAACAAGCGTTGATCGAGGTCTTGTGATGGCCGTCCACGGCCAGGGTCTTTTTCGTCTTTCATGAAACGGACCTGCGGAAAATAGGGGACTTAAACCCTTATTAAAAATCCCACGGCGCGAACACGTTTCAGGCCTGGACGAATTCTGCGGGACTTGCCTGCAGCCGGGCTAAGTGCCGGATCCTATTCAGGACGTTTGTGCTCGATTATTTGTAGGCAGTCTCATTATCAAATGCGTCTGCAAATCAGCTTAGAACCATGGTCCCTAATCGGACCAGCCGGTCAAGCCAATTCATTTAGGGCCGGCGCACGGCGCGGTTAAATCTGTTTGCCTGGGCTCAATCCGCCGCCACCTCAGCATGTCGCGGCTGTGTCAGGTCTTGTTTACAGCGCTCGAAAAATGCTCAGCCGGGAACCATGTGGCTTGCCCGCGACGAACATAGGGCGACCCTGATCGCCATCCAACCCGTTCATGCTGGCAAATCCAGCGGCCGCCAGCCAGACATTTTGGGCGGCTAGTGCAGTCTAAACTCGGCATCGATCAGGCGTAGCTCGGCTGGCCGGATCAACTTGGCATGCGCCACCGTCACCTTGACGAGAGGGCCATCGAGCTTCGCGGTCCAGAAATCCAGGAAGGCTTTGAGCTTTGGAAAGCGCGGCGCCACATCGTAGTCCTGCCAAATGTAGCTCTGCAGAAGCACAGGGTGATCGGGCAGGCGGTATAAGATCTCAGCTGTCGTCAGGCTGAAGCCGCTGAGTTGTGCAAAAAAATCGCGATCTGTCGTCTTCGGTATTGCCGTGCTGGTCATTTGAGTTCTCCCTATGCCGGTCGAACGCGCACCCCCACTTTCAAAAGTGTAGCCAAGAATCGTTATTGAGCAATAAATATCTTATGCAAATCAGCCGGTTGGCAGCCTATAGGCGCGACTGCTGATAAAATCTCTTGCATAGTCTCCCTTGCGCACCAAAAGCGAATGCTATCCAAGCTGCCATCAGTGAAGCGCTGCCAGCTTCAGGACATCTTACTTCCATGCTCGAAACCGCACTCAAGAGTTTCACGACTTTCTTCGCCACCATTGCACCGGTCGAGGCGGCGATCCTGTTTGCGACGCTGACGCCGAAGATGGAACGTTCGGCCCGGCGCAGCATCGCGCTGAAGGCAACCTTGATCGCGAGTCTCATCTTAGGTGTCTTTACAATTTTAGGCGGCCCAATCCTGCGCCAGCTCGGCGTATCGCTCGCGGCGCTGCAAACCGCTGGCGGCATTATTCTTGGCATGATTGCTCTTGATATGATTTTCGCGCGTCCCGGCAGCGTTGTGAAATTGTCGGCCCCTGAGGGTGAAGAAGCCCAGACGCGCGATGACATTGCGATATTCCCGCTCGCAACGCCGCTGCTTGCTGGGCCCGGCTCGATGAGTGCTGGAATTCTCCTTGCCGCCAACGCGCATGGAGAACCGCTGGGTCTGGTTGCTGTCGCAGGTGCGCTCGCCGCCGTCATGCTCCTCACGCTCGCATTGCTGCTGGCGGCGCATGAGTTGAACCGGATGATGGGTCTGACGGCCCAACGTGTGCTCATTCGCGTTTTCGGTATCCTGCTCTCAGGTATTGCCGTGCAAGCCGTGTTCAACGGCCTCAAGGCCTCAGGGTTGTTTTCAATCATCCATTGAGCGCCGGGCAGGCCTAAAAACAGCAAACTTCTCGAAAGCTGGCGGACGTTAGGGGCTCTTTAACCTGCACCTGTTTCAATCCGGGACAGTTCAGTTGCGTTCCCAGTTGCGTTCAGTCAAAGGCGTACCCCATGTTTGCGTTCAAGTCCGGCTCAAGGCCGGCCAAACTTCCGCGCGCGGCCATCGCGCGTGCAGCGGCAATGGCCGCGTTGTCCGGTCTCGCCGGATGTGCCTCAACCCACAATCCATACACCGCCCAAAATGTGCCGGTCGCGCAACCGCAGCACGTTGCTGCAGCTGAAGCCGAGGATGACGGCCGTCCGGCACAAGCACTGCCGACAGATCGTCTGCGGCAAATGCCGGATGAGCCGAACGAACCGTTCAGCAAAAACTATGGCGGCAAGAATCCCTCAAGCAACAAACACTACGAGGCTGAAGCGCCAGCGCGGCCAGTCGCACCTGCGCAAGCCCCAAAAATTCCCAACGATCTGCCAGCAACTTTCCGCAAGAAGCTGATGCAGGCCATGGCGTCAGATGAATGAGCGTTCATCACACGGACACATGACCAGCATTTTTGGTTTCTAGCGTTCTCCTCACTGACGGGTGAAGCGACGGAATTTCCGCGCCCACCCGTTTTCGTTTCAGGGTCACCGCTTGAGTGCGGGCCGCCCGCTAAATGGCGCGCCAGTCTGGCGTGCCGTAAGGATGAGGAGATTGAGAATGGGCAAGACACTAATCGCAGGTCTGGCGATGGCCGCTGGTATTTTAGCGACAGGCAGTATGGCGGGCGCAGCGTCTGCGATGCCATCTACCGGCGTTGCGCACACGCAGGGATCGGCCGTTCAACGGGTTGATCATCGCCGTGTCGAACGTTTCGAACATCATGAACGTCATGAATTTCATGAACATCGCCGTCACTACAGCCGTGGTCCGGTGCTATTTCTCAATGCGGGAAATGGCGATTGCTACTGGCTAAAGCGCCGGGCGCTCAATTCCGGCAGCCGCTATTGGTGGCATCGTTACCAAGAATGCCGCGGCTGGTAATGCACGGCTTTGCGAGCAAAGTCTTCTGGGGACGGGCGCCAAGCTCGTCCCCTTTTCGTTTGCGCAAAAATCTTCCGTTGCGTTTATGCTTGGGACATGAGCAAGCCCGACATAACTAACGCACGTTTTACATTCCGCCGCTATGCGGATAGCGCGGATGTTGCCAGTCTCCAGTCCGCGCTCGATACAATCTTTTTTGACGCCAGCAATACCAAATCATTTGCCAGCGAAGAGGCGCGCGCTGCGTTTCGCGAGCGCTGGCTTGGGCGCTATCTGACCCACGATCCGCAGTGGGCGTATATCGCACAACTCGGTAGTGGTGAGGTTGCGGGATATCTTGCGGGTTCGCTGTCCGATCCCGCCCAAACGCCACGGTTTTCCGACATCCCGTATTTCGCAGCGTTCAAAGAGTTGACGCGGCAGTTTCCGGCCCATCTCCACGTCAACCTTGCGAAGGGATTACGCGGCCAGGGCTTAGGGAGCGCGCTGGTCCAACGCTTCATGCGCGACGCGGCCGAGG
>JAYTQI010000332.1:0-1637 GCA_043746825.1 Hyphomicrobium sp.
AGCGCCCGCGCTGTCGATCTCGATGGCAATATCCATATGCTCTCACTTGCCGACATGGGTTTCACTTACCGCCATTGCGGCATCATGGATGGCTGGATCTTCACCGAAGCGACGTTCCAGGGCACACCCGGCCTTCCGGCAGACATCCTCAAAGAGATGGACGAGGTTGCTGATTACCGCGAAAAGAACCAGCCCATCAAGGAGCGCACCGGTGGTTCAACATTCAAGAATCCGCCCGGCAACAGCGCCTGGAAGCTAATTGACGAAGCCGGCTGCCGGGGCTTCCGCGTTGGCGGCGCCAAGGTTTCCGACATGCACTGCAACTTCCTGATCAATGAAGCAAAAGCTTCGGGCGAAGATGTTGAGCGTCTCGGCGAGACAGTCCGGGCGCGCGTCAAAGCTAAATCGGGCGTGACCTTGAATTGGGAAATCATCCGCCTGGGTCAGCCAAACACAGGCCGCCCCATTGGCGAAGCGCTGGCGGAGACATCATGAGCAAACTTGGAGCCCCGCCAAATCGCACACACGAGCATGTCGCCGTCCTGAAAGGCGGCTTGTCTGCCGAGCGTGAGGTCAGCTTGCGCTCAGGCACAGCTTGCGCCGAAGCCCTGCGTGGCGAAGGCTATCGCGTCACAGAGATTGATGTTGGACATGATGTTGGCGAACACCTTGCGAAGCTAAAGCCTGATGCCGTCTTCAACGCCCTTCACGGCAAATTCGGTGAAGACGGATGCATGCAGGGCATCCTCGAAATGCTTAGCATTCCCTATACTCATTCGGGCGTTCTCTCATCAGCGCTTGCCATGCATAAAGAGCGCGCCAAAGACGTCATGAAGGCTGCGGGCGTAGCAGTCGCAGAAGCGAAGCTCGTCACCCGGGCCGAAGCGCTCAAACACCACGTCCTCAAGCCGCCCTATGTCATAAAACCGGTGGCGGAAGGCTCCAGCGTCGGCGTGGTCATCGTGCCCCCTGACGCCAAACGCCCGCCTAATTCGATTGTAGAGGGTGGCCCGCTCGATCAGGTCATTATGGCTGAGCGTTACATTGCTGGCCGGGAATTGACCTGCGCCGTCATAGGTGACTTCGTGACCGACATTATCGAGATCGTCCCCCTGAAGGGCCTCGAATTTTACGATTACGAGGCGAAATATGCTCCGGGCGGCTCAAAACACGAGCTACCAGCACAACTTTTACCAGATATTTACCAAACACTCCGGAAGTTAACTCTTGAGGCTCATCAGTCCTTGGGCTGCCGCGGCGTGTCACGCGCTGACTTTCGATTCGACGATACGCCCGGCGGCATGGGCGAACTGATCTGCCTTGAAGTGAATACACAACCCGGCATGACGGCAACGTCGCTGGTGCCGGAGTTAGCGGGTTACGCCGGATGGTCATTCGGTGAACTCGTCAGATGGATGATCGAGGACGCGAGTTGCAACAGGTAGAGACGGATATGCGGTTTTGGTGGCGGGCGCTTGATGCGCCAACGCCCAAGCCGGTTTCGTCTCAATCCCAAAATGCTAGTGGCACAGCGTGGTTCTATCCATCGCGCCGCAAACAAATCTCAACAGGCCGCTCTACAGCTGGCATGAGGTTGGAAGTGCCGCGCGGAGACCGCCGGCTTGCTGCCCGCCGCA
>JAYTQI010000333.1:0-3714 GCA_043746825.1 Hyphomicrobium sp.
TTGATCGCCCTCTCCGTCATCATGGCCGTTCAAGTGGCAGCTGATTTCAGCATTCCGAATGTCAGCTTTGCCGGACATGCTTCGGGCTTTGCATTCGGATTTATCATGGCGCTGGGGTTAGGTTCGCTGATGCCGAAAGCAGGCGTCATAAAAACGATGAAACGTAGCGACCGTCTTGTTGACTAAGCGTTCGACCATGTTTTCTGAGTATTGAGCGTGGCATTGAGAATGGTTAGTCAACAAGACGGTTGCTACACGAGAAGCCCTTACTCGGCTGGAGCTTTCCCGCCTTCAACCGCCGCATGGGCTTCTTCGGCGCGCTCGAAGATGTGCGGTGCCAATCCGCGTTTGTGGAGCGCCTCCTGCATTTTTACCCGCATGAACGCGCTGGTCGAATAACGCGCGGTCGTCAGGTAGTGGTGTTCGGACATGTACGCGATCATCTCGGCGTAATCGTCGTAAAGATCCTCGGCAATGCGGCAGCCGTCGTGATTGACGACCGAGTTGACCCGCCGTCCTGCTGCGATGCGGGCATCGACCAGCGCTTTGCGCAGATCGTCGATGTCGCTTTTTTTGCGCACGCTCCAACCTTCCAGGTTTGTGAACAAAATGTTACGGTCGCTATCGTAGCTGATGCGCTCCGAGAGTTTGAGGTTCAACAGTTCCGACATCAGTTCCATCGGCTCATCCAAAAAGATGCGGCGGTCCATCGGAATCGGCTTGTTGATGATCGGCTTGAACTCCATGTGTGCCAGAATGTGCTTCGCGATATCGATGCCGGGCGCCACCTCAATCAGTTCAAGACCGCCTTGGGTCAGCTGGAATACGCACCGCTCGGTGACGTAAATGACGGGCTGTGACTTCTTGGCGGCGTAAGGGCCTGAGAACGTGATCTGCTCGACGTTTTTCACGAACTTTCGCATCCGGCCTTCGTTGACGATTTTCAGCTTGCCGTAGGATACATCCACTTTCAGGCCGCCCGCCGTGAATGTCCCCGCAAACACCACGGCGCGGGAATTCTGCGAGATATCGATGAATCCGCCGCAGCCGTTGAGGCGTCCGCCAAAGCGGCTGGTGTTGACGTTGCCGTGCTCGTCGCACTCGGCCATACCGAGGCAGGTCAGATCGAGGCCGCCGCCGTGATAGAAATCGAACATCATGTTCTGGTCGATAATCGAGTGGGCATTGGCGGAGGAGCCAAAACTTGAGCCGCCCGCCAGCACGCCGCCAATGGCGCCGGCTTCGGTGGTCATCGTCAGATATTGCGTAGCCTTTTCCTCGGCTGCGACGGACGCAACGCCATCGGGTGCGCCAACGCCAAGATTGATCACGCCGTTTAAGGGCAATTCAAATGCGGCGCGGCGCGCGATAATCTTGCGCTCGTCCAGCTCCATCTTGGCAGTCGCATCGACCGGCACGCGTATTTCGCCGGAGAGCGATGGGTCATACATAACACCGTAGTTCATGCGGTGCATCTCGGCGCTCTCGGCCACGACCACGCAATCGACGAGAATGCCCGGAACCTTGACGTCCTTCGGCTTGATC
Source organism: Hyphomicrobium sp. (assembly GCA_043746825.1). Taxonomy (GTDB): domain Bacteria; phylum Pseudomonadota; class Alphaproteobacteria; order Rhizobiales; family Hyphomicrobiaceae; genus Hyphomicrobium_B. The sequence continues at coordinate 1,546 of JAYTQI010000333.1, forward strand.
GAACCCTGTTCGACGATGCGCTCAACTTGCGCGATGACAACGCCGCCGTTGTTATGAGCTGCCATGGCTTGAGCCAAGCAATCGAGTGTCAGCGCTTCTTTTTCCATGCTGAGGTTGCCAGACGGATCGGCGCTGGTGGCGCGGATCAGCGCGACGTCAATGGGCGTTGCCTTGTAGAACAGCCACTCGCGGCCATCGATCACTTCCAATTTGACGATGTCTTCGGTCGTGACCGCGTTGACCTTGCCGCCGCCCAAACGCGGGTCAACGTAGGTCTGCAGGCCAACCTTGGAGAACAGACCCGGCTGGCCTGAGGCGCATGAGCGGTACAATTTCGAAATAATGCCCTGAGGCAAATTATAGCCTTGGATCTTGTTGTCCTGGGCCGCTTGCGCAACTTTCGGCATGCGGCCGAAGTTGGCGGCAATGACGCGTTTGAGCAAGCCTTCGTGATGCAGCCGCCCCGTGCCAAGGCCTTTGCTGTCGCCCGCGCCCGCGCACATGATCAGCGTCAGGTCGCGCGGGGCTTTTGTTTGCACAAAACGCTTTTCCAGCGCGGCGTGGAGAGCTTCGGGAATGCAGCTCTGCACGAAACCGGTCGTGCATACGACATCATTGTCACTGATGAGCGCGATGGCTTCATCGGCTGAGATGACTTTGTTTTTCATCGGTAGCGTTTCCCGGAGCGGCTCCGCTCTCATGCGGCGCTGGGCTGGGGGTTGCCCGGCTGGCGCCGTCACGGCGGATGTTTGTATTCGGCTTTTGAAGGGTATTGAGAGCACCCCAACAGCGCAATAGCGCCTCGTCAAGCGAAGTGTCCCACTCGGGTGGGTAAGGCGGACCTACCTGGGGCGGGGCGGCGCGCAATAAAACGGCGCCGGACACAGGGTCCAGCGCCGCAAATTCTCATGTTTCGCAGTTAAGGGTTACGGCAGTTTGTAAGCGTACAGTTTGCCTTCCACCATTTGCGGCACATACATCATTTTGGTGGCTGCATCGTAGCCGAGATCGGCGTTGCCCTTGCCGAGATCGATGATCGGTTCGGTCTTGCCTCCAGCTGAGAACTTGAAGATCTTGCCGGCCATCCAATCGGAAACGATGTAGTTGCCGCCACCGAGCGAAGCAAAGCCATCGAGGTTGCCGACCGGCTTGCCGCCGTCAAGCTCAGTGATCTTCTTGTCGGTGAGTGAGATGGAGACAATGCGGCCAAGCGCGCTGGTCTCGAACCCGTTGCCGGTCAGGACGCCCCAGGTGTTGACAATGAGATTGTCGCCTTCAACCAGAAGACCGTTGGCGCCTGCCAGCACCTTGTTATCGTCCAGCCACCGCTCCATTTTGCCGCCGGTGAGTTTCCAAATGCCGCCTGCGCCTGTGTCGGACACGTACACATTGCCCTTGCCATCGGCGATGACGTCGTTCAGCAGGCCGGACTTCTCGGCAACGTACCTATTAAGAATTTTGCCGTCGGCGATGTTGATCTCTACCAGCTCGTTGGGATCGGCGGTGTACAACTTGTCGCCAAAGATCGCCAGGCCCTTGGGCGCCTTGAGGCCATCAACCCATTTCTCAACTTTTTTACCGTCAAGCGACACCTTGGCGATGTAGCCCTTGGCATCCTTGCCCATCGGGTCGCCGTTGACGTTCGAGACGTAAATGACGCCGGCCTTCGTGTCAGGTAGCGCGCATTCAGGTCCCGCGAGCCCACCGGCCTCCCACACTTTCTCAGGCCCAGCGGCGGTGGCCGGACCGGCGATGGTGGCGACCGCTGCCATAGTCAGTGCGCACAACATTTTTTTCGTCATTATCGTCCTCCTTAGGATTGGGTTTTTGCCGAGGATCATGGGGAGCGTTACGAGATATCATGATCCTTAGACGGTAGTTAAGCAGCCACACGGGTTATTCCAGAGGGCTCGACCAACGAGAGACGTTGTATGCTTTCGTGCCGCAGGACGGAAGTATGATATTTAGGCTCATTAGTTCTTTGGAGGCAGGCCAATTGCCTTGGCGTCAAAGGACGTTACAGTCACCCGGCTTCGAATAGGGCTGCTCGAAACAAGGACAATAACTCCCGGCACACTACGATTGGAACTCTTGGAATGGACTGGGACAAACTTCGGATTTTTCATGCCGCCGCAGAAGCTGGCAGCTTCACTCATGCGGGCGAGGCGC
>JAYTQI010000334.1:0-1632 GCA_043746825.1 Hyphomicrobium sp.
GTTTGACGCCAAGACCTGGGATGCAAAATTGCGGGCGAGCCAACGTGCCTGGATCGCCTTCCGTGATGCCGATTGCAAAGAGCTGGTTGCATTGTCGTGGACGGGCGGCGCGGCGGCATCAGCCGAAGTTCTGGGCCGCCTCAAAGCGAAAACACGCGCGCGCACAAAAGAGTTGGTGGAGAGATATTTGTTGGAGTAGCCGGAGCTGTTTTCAAAGCGAAGAAACGTAGGTTGCGTTAGGCCGCGCGCGAAAGCGCGAACCAAGGCCGTAACCCAACAACCAAGACCAGTGGCTTCAGCACAATCCGTAAACTTCAAGTACCGCTGTCGCGAATTTTTCGCAGCGCCCGCACAAACGGCCAGCCCACCAGCATGATGAGCGGTATAAGAGCGCCGCGAATCCACACCTCTTCTTTGCCTGCGGCGTCGAGCACCGGTTGACTGGCGGCGATGATTGCGAAGGTGACGGCGCCAGCGGCGGCGAACAAGCGATACAGGCGCGGGGTTTGCGGAATCTTCGAAGCTTCAAAAATCGTGCGCACGCCTTTAAGGTTCAGTTTGAAGCCGATGAACATGATGGCGGGCATTGCAAACGTCCCGATCGCCGCACCGATGAGCGCGTACTTGGCGAGCGTTGCGGGTGGCACGGCGAGAAAAGCGTTGAGGATGAAGGTCATGGGGATTGTGTATAGCACAGGTGGCCGGAGGTGGTACGCCGCCGCAGCGCCTGCCCGCAAAGCGATGAAACGTAGGTTGGGTTAGGCCGCGCCCGGATGCTGCCGCAATATTTCATCTGCTAACGTCGCGGCCGCAACCCAACAACCTCACGTGAGATCGCAGAACCAAAGTTGTTGGGTTATCCCGCAAGGGGACTTCCAAGTGGTCGCACGCGGATCATTCAATTGATTTCAAAAACTAGTTTAGGGGCCGCGCTAACCCAACCTACAAGCTACAAGTGGCTATCAGCTCCAAGGATTGCCACCCATATGGAATAGCTTAGCTACGTCATAACATATGCCGCACATGACCTGAGGCTTAGCCAATTCCAACGCCTGACCTATCCATTCGCCATTTGTGACTTTGACTCTTTCTTTGCAGGCAGAGCACCATGCATCGGGGCGAGAAGCATCAGGGTCTTCGACCGACCAAAAGAAACCGACGCGTGTACGGGTCGTCAACCCTTCAACGATGTGCTGACAAACCATTGTTCTTTCTTGATCACCGTGGCTGCGGCAGTTTACACGGGCCATTTCGCGCACTCACGAATGAAGTCTGATACAATTGCTACCGCTGCTTAATTTCACCTCACCCCGCCCCCTTCAACGCCTTCTCGACCGCCTTTGGATTGGCGGCGATGACTTTGAGAAAACTCTCCGCCGCTTGATCGGGTTTACTGCGGTGCTGCTCCCAATCGCGCAAAGTGCCAACCGGAATTCCAAAGCGGCGCGCGAAGTCGTCTTGAGAAAGGCCGAGTTTCCATCGCAGCCGCTTGGCCAATGGCACGCGCCGCATGCGCGCGAGCTGATCGTCGGAGAGTGGCTGGGCGTCAGGGTCCGCCAGAGCAGCAGCCATGACCTCTTCTTCTGTAAGTGCATCAAAAGCTGCCCAATCCATGCCGCCAGGACCAGGTTC
>JAYTQI010000335.1:0-3709 GCA_043746825.1 Hyphomicrobium sp.
TGCTGGCAGCCTTGACCGGGATTTTCATTGCCATGGGCGCCGCTGTCGGCGGCAGGGCAGGCATTGTGGTGGCCTTTGTCATCGCCTTGGTCATGAACCTGATCAGCCTGTGGAAGTCTGACACCATGGTGCTGCGGATGTTTAAGGCCCGCGAAGTCGATGAACAGACAGAGCCTGGACTGGTCAGTCTGGTGCGGGAGTTGTCGCAGCGTGCTGGGCTGCCAATGCCGCGCGTCTATATTATGGACACTCCGCAACCCAATGCTTTTGCGACCGGGCGCAGTCCCTCGCGGGCGGCCATCTGCGCATCTGTGGGCATTCTGCAAGCCCTCTCGCGTGAAGAACTGGCGGGCGTCATTGCCCACGAGCTCGCACACGTTAAGAACCGCGACACGCTTACTATGACGGTCGCGGCGACCATTGGCGGCGCGGTCTCGATGTTCGCGCAGTATTTGCAATGGGGCATGCTGTTTGGCGGCAGCCGCGACAATGGACGTGGCGGCGGATTCCTTGGCACCCTGTTCGCCGCGCTGGTTGCGCCGCTTGCCGCCATGATGGTGCAGATGGCGATTAGCCGGTCGCGAGAGTATCAGGCCGACCGCTTTGGCGCCGCCCTCGTTGGCAATCCGCTGTGGCTGGCTTCAGCCCTGCGCAAGATTAACGCCTTGGCGCGTAAAATCCCTAACGAGCGGGCCGAGCAGATACCGGCCGCCGCGCATCTTTTTATAATCAATCCCTTGAACGGCCGCGGCCTCGACAATCTGTTCGCCACCCACCCCAATACCGAGAACCGGATTGCAGAACTTGAAGCTCTCGCCCGCGAAATGGGTATAACGGACGCGGCTCAAGGCACCGCACCTGGCCGCCCGTTGCTGCCAGGCGCTGATCGCAGTGGCGGCGTCTGGGTGGCAGGTCAGGATCAGTCTCGTGGTCGGGGGCCGTGGGGTTGACCCTTTAGGAGAGACATTAAGTGAGAGAACAGCCGCGCGCGCCGTTGAAGCCAAATCCCGCGTCGCGCTCTGGCAATGCTGAAACGTATGCCCCATTGGCCGATGGCATGGCGGCGCGGCAAGTGGCGGTTTCCGCGCTGCACGCTGTCTTCCTAGAAGGCCGGTCCTTTGACGACGCGTTCGCGAGGCTCGCCAACAAAGCGCAATTGCCCGCCCGCGACCGCGCCTTTGCCCGCGCCATCGCCGCAACCGTTTTGCGCCGCCGCGGGCAATTGAAAGAGGTTGTGAGCCGCTTCATTGAAAAGCCGCTTCCCGCCAAGCAAGGCCAGCTTGACGCGATCCTGCTGTCGGCGGCGGCCCAGCTTCTCTATTTAGAGACGCCGCCGCACGCCGCGATTTCGCTCGCCGTAGATCAGTGCCGGTTGGATCGGAACGCCAGCCGGTTTGATAAGCTGAGCAACGCGGTTCTGCGCCGCGTCTCGGAACGCGGCCCGGAAATCTTGCAGACCCTCGATGCCGCTGCGCTCAACATTCCGCCGTGGCTGTACGCGCGCTGGCAGAAAGCTTATGGCCCGGATTTAGCGAAAGCCATTGCAGAGGCGTCGCTGGTTGAGGCGCCATTGGATTTAAGCGTCAAATCGGATCCGCAACTTTGGGCGGAAAAACTTGGCGGCAGTGTTGTCGCTGGGTGCACGGTGCGCCTCAGCGAAGCTGGCCGGATCGAAGACCTCGCAGGTTACAGCGAAGGCGCGTGGTGGGTGCAAGACGCGGCCGCATCGCTCCCCTCAAAACTGCTTGGTGATGTTAGAGGGCTCGAGGTTGCCGATATCTGCGCCGCGCCCGGCGGCAAAACGGCACAACTTATTGCGGCGGGCGCGCGTGTTACTGCCGTGGACCAATCGGCGGAACGTTTGACGCGCTTGAAAAACAATCTCACCCGTCTCGGCTTTGCGGCCGATACGGTTGTGACTGACGCCGGGTCTTGGGCTCCCGGCAAACTGTTTGACGCGATTCTGGTTGATGCGCCCTGCACGGCGACCGGCACCATTCGCCGCCATCCCGATATCCTGCACCTCAAACGCGCCGATGACATGGCGGCGCTGAGCGAGATCCAGCGGCGCATTTTGAACAATGCCGCGAAACTTGTGAAGCCGGGCGGCAAACTGGTCTTCTGCACATGTTCGCTGGAACCAGAAGAAGGCCCTGAACAAATTTCCCGCTTTCTCAAGGAACATCCCGAGTTTGAACGCCAGCCTGTGGCAACGGGTGAAATCGGCGGAGGGCCGGACTGGATCACAAGCGACGGCGATCTCCGCACCCTGCCAACGCATGTTTCGCAACTTCCACCAGGGCAACGCGGCCTCGATGGGTTCTATGCGGCAAGGTTGGTGCGGAGGGTGACGTGATGGGTGGGAAGATCGGGAGTCACAAAGTTTGAATGTCAGCAACGGTCAAATGCAGAAACGATGAAGCATTGCCGGTGACTTAAGTCACGCCATGCCCCCGACGAACCCCTCAGTTTTGTCTTCATGTATGAGCGAGAGCCGCACCGGCCCGCGGCAGAAATTGTCGCTGCATCGCAAGGCCGTCTCTACTTGGTTCAAGTACGCGTGTCTCATCCCCGGTTTTCCCACAAGCTGCCCCTGTTCCTCATAGCGCGTGAGGCCGCAGCTTTTGCAAGTGATCTCTAACTGAGTACCGGCATCTAGGTCAGCAAGCTGTAAATCGGTTTTCCAATTCATCACCAAAAGTCCTCCGCCCTCGGAATGCGCGTGTAACTGATCTTGCCACCCGCATATCCTCCAGGGGGTGGAGTCCATGGTCCAACGCTAACCAGCGTCTTTCCGTACCTGCGGTTCAGCTGGTCAATAGCGCGCGTGATCTTCTCCCACTTCATGCGGGCCGGGTCGTCATCAATGAGCAAGTCGAGCTGGCGCTCGTTGGCGCGTGTGAGGTCCACCAACGTCACACCGACACGAAGGACGCGAGATAACGGTGAAAGTTCCCGGCGTGCTCTGACCCAAATATTATCGAGCGCCGTTAATACTGCTTGATCGTCGCTCACCACTGGCAGCCAAAAGCTGTCAGCCCACGAGCCGTCACCGACTTGTAGCCATAGGCTCACGCGACCAGCGTTCCAGCCATCACGGCGCAATCTGCGGGCAGCCTTGGTCAGCAATAATCGTGAAGCGTCGCAAGCGTGCGTCAGGCTGCGATGCCCTGGCGGCAGCACCCGTCCGTGGCCATACATGCTGCGACCAGATGGGGCCGCTTGCAGATCATAGCCGTGCATCGCGTACCAAAGCCGCTCGCCAGTGACGTTACCCCACAGCTGTCGCGCCTGCTTCGGCGATGTCGCGAGGAACGCAGCAACCGATGTGATACCAGCGCGCACAAGCCGCCTCTCAAGACGACTTCCGACGCCGGGGATGTCCTCAAGTGTAAGTTTCAGTAGCGGCCCCGGCATGTCGCGAGGATGCCAGATCAAATTACCGTTCGGTTTACCGGCCTTGCACGCCATCTTGGCGAGCTGCCGATTGGCGGCGTAGCCGATGGAACAGGTGATAAAGGGGCCGATGTTTTTATTGAGCCGGTCCTTGATGCGCAACCCAAGTGCGAGAGGGTCACGTCGCTCTCCCTTATCAAGCCGGCACGTTAGCTCATCAATCGACTTGACCGCATCAATCGGGATGACGGCGTTTATCTCTGAAAGCAGCGCATTGTGAGCGCGGCGGTAAAGATCGGGCGATTGCGGAACC
>JAYTQI010000336.1:0-1629 GCA_043746825.1 Hyphomicrobium sp.
TTCAAAATTCGGCGCCATTGAAATCAAGCCGATGTCGCGCATGAAAAAATTATCCGGCCCGCATCTCCACCGGGCTTGGCTCAATATCCCGCACGTCACCCACGCGGATGAAGCCGACATCACTGATCTCGAAAATTATCGCAAGACTTTGGACTCCGCCGCCAAGGCCAAGAACTTTCGCGTCACGCTCTTAGTCTTCTTGATGAAAGCCAGTGTTGTCGCGCTGAAAGAATTTCCAGAATTGAACTCCTCACTGTCGCCCACTAAAGACAGCCTGATCCTCAAGCGCTACTATAATATCGGAGTTGCGGTTGAAACGCCCGATGGACTTGTCGTGCCCGTCATCAAGGAGGTCGACCGCAAGGGCGTTCTGGAATTGAGCCAAGAACTCAACGTCGTCTCCGCCAAAATGCGCGACGGCAAAATCGCACCCGCCGACATTCAAGGCGGCACGTTCTCGATCTCAAGCTTAGGGGGCATCGGCGGCACCGGTTTCACGCCGATTGTCAATGCGCCGGAAGTGGCGATCCTCGGCGTCGTGCGCTCGCAGATCAGGCCAAAATGGGATGGCACAACTTTCGAACCTCGTATGATGCTTCCCTTGTGCCTGTCCTACGACCACCGGGTAATTGACGGGGCCCTCGCCGCGCGCTTTACCCGGCGACTTGCCGATGTTCTAGAAGATGTCCGCCAGCTCGTCCTCTAATCCGCGCCACATATAAGGGCTGCCCGCATGACAGTAGAAATCACCGCCGATGTCGCCGTGCTTGGCGCGGGCCCTGGCGGTTACTCCGCCGCCTTTCGTGCTGCGGATCTTGGGCTCAATACGGTTTTGATTGAGCGCGGGCCAACCCTTGGCGGCGTTTGCCTCAATGTTGGGTGCATTCCCTCGAAGGCGCTTCTTCACACCGCAGCGATCATTGACGAAGCGGCGGCCCTCACCGGTCACGGCATCAAATTTGGCAAACCTGAGATTGATCTCGATACGCTCCGCGCTCATAAAAACAAAGTGGTCTCAAAGCTAACTACGGGACTCGCTGGCATGGCAAAAGCCCGCAAAGTCCAAGTGGTGCGCGGAACCGGCACTTTCCGCGACTCTACGAGTTTCAACGTGGCGCTGCCAGATGGCGGTACGCAAGTTATTAAGTTTGCAAAAGCCATCATCGCGGCTGGATCAGAAGCTGTTAACCTGCCGTTTATCCCGAACGATCCGCGCATCGTCGATTCGACCGGCGCTTTGGAACTCCGCCAAATCCCCAAAAAAATGCTGGTCATCGGCGGCGGTATCATCGGCCTCGAAATGGCAACTGTTTATTCAACGCTCGGGACGCGCCTCGAAGTCGTCGAAATGCTCGACGGATTGATGCCAGGCGCCGACCGCGATCTTGTCAAAGTCTGGGAGAAGAAAAACGCCCCACGCTTCGATAAGATCATGCTGAAAACCAAAACTGTTGGCGTCGAAGCCAAGACTGACGGCATACACGTTCGATTTGAGGGCGCGGCAGCACCCGATGCTCCGCAAGTTTACGATATGGTTCTGGTCGCAGTCGGGCGCTCACCCAATGGCCGCCTGATCGGTGCGGACAAAGCCGGTGTCACCGTCAATGAGCGCGGTTACGTGCCGGCGAA
>JAYTQI010000337.1:0-3705 GCA_043746825.1 Hyphomicrobium sp.
CACCTCAGTGAACTGCGGCGTGCGGCCATGCGTTGATTTCTCAAGCAGCACATCAACCTCTTTGCGATGCTGCCTGGCGAGATATGATGACAGCACTTCATCGCCTTTGTCTCTTAGACGCGCCGCGCGCGCCTTGACGATGCCGCGCGGCACTTGCGGCATGCGGGCCGCAGGCGTGCCCTTGCGTGGTGAAAATGGGAACACATGTAAATATGTCAGCCCGCAGTCATCGACGATATCGAGCGAACGCGCGAACATCTCATCCGACTCTGTTGGGAAACCGGCAATCAAATCTGCGCCAAACACAACGTCTGGCCTGAGCCGCCGGGCTTCTTCGCAAAAGTGGATAGCATCGGCGCGGAGATGGCGGCGCCTCATGCGCTTCAAAATCATATCGTCGCCGGCCTGCATGGAAATATGCAGATGCGGCATGAGACGGTCTTCATCCGCGATGGCCGCCAGCAAATGTTCGTCCACTTCGACTTGATCAATCGAGGACAGCCGCAAGCGCTTTAAATCTGGAACATGCTTCAGGACTTGCCGTACCAGTTTTCCAAGCGATGGCGCTCCCGGCAGTTCGCGGCCATAGGACGTCATATCAACGCCGGTAAGTACAATTTCGGCAAAGCCCTGTTCGACGAGACGGCGGACCTGCGCCACCACTTCGCCTCCCGGCACCGAGCGCGACGGCCCGCGGCCATACGGGATAATGCAAAAGGTGCAACGGTGATCACAGCCGTTTTGGATTTGAATGTAGGCGCGGGCGCGCGATCCAAAGCCATCAATCATGTGCGAAGCGGTCTGCCGCACGCTCATGATGTTATCGACCTGCACGCGCTCACTGCTTTCAATCGATAGCCCCGCGAATGTTTCAGCCTTCATCTTCTCAGCGTTGCCGATGACGTGATCGACTTCACTCATCTCAGCGAAACGTTCGGGCTCGATCTGGGCTGCGCAACCGGTCACGATGATGCGTGCATCCGGATTTTCGCGGCGCAGACGGCGGATGGTCTGCGCTGCTTGCCGCACGGCTTCATTGGTCACCGCGCAGGTGTTGACGATGACGGCATTCAACAGCCCTGCGTCGCTAGCGTGGCGGCGCATCACTTCAGACTCATAAGCATTGAGCCGGCATCCGAGCGTTATGACGAGGGGTTCGGACATAAAACTTTAATTCAGACTTTCAAAAAACAGGGTTGAGCGGGAATTGTCAGAACGACGGCGCGCGTTTAGGCCTTGACCCTCAACAGCCGGTCAAGATCCAGGATGCCTTCGTACTCGAATTCTGCTGGGCCCGACATCAAGATATGATTGTTAGCCGCCCACTCGATATCGAGATCGCCGCCCGGCAGCGACACTTTGCATTTCCGGCCGGTTAACTCCTTGCGGGCCGCCGAAACCGCCGCCGCGCACGCCGCCGACCCGCAAGCCAATGTCAGTCCGGCGCCGCGCTCCCAAGTTCTGAGCGTCAAAGATGACGGCGAGGTGATCTGCGCCAGCGAGATATTGGCGCGCTCGGGAAATATCGGGTGATGCTCAAGCATTGGCCCAAAACGGCCGAGATCATAGGCGTCGACATCATCAACCCAAAAGATCACATGTGGATTGCCAACATTCACCGCCGACGGCGAATGCAGCACGGGGTCATCAATCGGGCCGATTTGCAGCTCAATGCCGCGGGTATCGCGAAACTCTTCCGCCAGCGGAATGTCCTGCCAGCCAAATTTCGGCTCGCCCATATCGACCGTGATAACGCCCAGATCCTTAATCTGGGTCTCGAGCACGCCAGCCTTTGTCTCAATCTTGAAATTGGTGCGCGCCAGTTCTTTGGCCAGCAGCCAGCCGACACAGCGCGTGCCATTGCCACAAGCGCCAACTTCCGAACCGTCAGCATTGTAGATGCGGACAAAAGCGTCCGTCCCCTTGGTCTTAGGGGCATGCAGCACCATCATCTGATCAAAGCGTGACGGCCTGTCAGCGGCGATAGCCTCGATCTCCTCAGCCTTGAAGATTCTGGAGCTGGCACGCAAATCGACAACCACGATCTCGTTGCCGAGGCCGTTCATCTTGACAAAAGGGATCGTGGCCAGCTGCGTCATGAGCCCATATATGGCGAGGGTGCCGCCAAAACACAATTCGAGCGAGGTGATGATGTCGCGACTGCGAGCCTTTGCCGCTCTATTTCCCCTGATTTTGACGTTTGCGACAACTGTCAGCGCCGAGCAGACCAATGCCCCGGAAGCCCCCAAAACAGCGATCCAAGTCAAGGAGATCGCCAAGGGTCTTCAGAAGCCCTGGAGCCTGCAATTCCTGCCCGATGGCCGGATACTGGTGACGGAGCGGCCGGGCCTGATGCGGCTCATATCTATGGATGGCAAAGTCTCTGAGCCGGTTGAGGGCTTGCCGAACGTCGTCAATAAGGGCCAGGGCGGTTTGTTGGACGTTTTGCTGGCCCAGGATTTTGCGACTTCGGGCCTGATCTATTTCTCCTTTTCCGAACCTCGCGGCGGATTTGCAAACGGCACGGCAGTGGTGCGCGCCAAGCTGGTGCTCGAAGGCGGAAACGGCAAAATCCAAGATGGTGTGGTGGTTTTCCGGCAAGAGCCACCCGCGCGCAGTTTTTATCATTTCGGCTCGCGATTGGTTTGGGACAAGACCGGCGCGTTGTTTGTGACGCTTGGCGAACGCGCGGATCTCAGCGAAGGCGCGCAGGATCTCGGCAGCCATCTCGGCAAGGTCGTGCGTATTCTGCCAGATGGCTCATCTCCTAAAGATAACCCCTTTGAAAGCGCTGATGATAAGCGCCCGGAAATCTGGAGTTTCGGACATCGCAATGTGCAAGGGGCAGCGCTTGATCCGAATACCGGGCGTCTGTGGACCACCGAGCATGGCGCGATGGGTGGCGATGAACTCAATCACCCGGAAGCGGGCAAAAACTACGGCTGGCCGGTCATCACCTACGGCATCAATTACGATGGCAACAAAATCGGCAACGGCAGCACAGCGAAAGACGGCATGGAGCAGCCGGTTTATTACTGGAAACCGTCCATCGGCACCTCGGGCCTGGCGTTCTACAACGCCGATCTATTCAAGGGATGGAAGGGTAATCTGCTAGCGGGAGGACTATCGGGTCAGCGACTGGAACGCCTGGTGCTTGAGAGCGACAAAGTGGTGGCGGTTGAACATCTTTTGGCAGACCGCCACGAGCGCATCCGCGACGTCCGCGTGGCGCCGGATGGAGCGGTGTTCGTGCTGACTGACGATGACAAGGATGGCAAGGTTTTGCGGTTGGGGCCTGCCAACTGAACGCACCCCTGTATTAGTTGACTTTCCCACCCCCGTCCCCCATACAGCCCCTCTTCCTGCGGCCCTGAATTCAGAGCCGCCGCTGTGCACATGGCAACTTGAGGGGGCAGCCCCAAAGAGTTAACCGGGAGGCACGGGGGCCAACATCCGCCAGCGCGTTGCGCTGCCGGGTGCATTTTTGTTTTGTGCGGACGGTCAACGCTTAGATGTTTCAATCGCTGACAGATCGCCTTTCAGGCGTCCTCGATAAGCTGACCCGCCGGGGTTCGCTGACCGAGACTGACGTCACGGAGGCCATGCGCGAAGTCCGGCGCGCGCTACTTGAAGCCGACGTCGCCCTCGATGTCGTCAAGGATTTCACCGATAAGGTCAAAGCCAAGGCTATCGGCGCGGAGGTTC
>JAYTQI010000338.1:0-8327 GCA_043746825.1 Hyphomicrobium sp.
CCGCGCTGAGTGACTTCGCGCAGGTTGATCTCGGGATTGAAGTTGGTCGCGAACGCCTTGCCGTGGTCGCCAGCATTGCAGTCGATGATGTCGATGGTGTGAATCTCATCATACAGCTTCTCTTGCGCGTAAGCGCAAAAGACGTTGGTGACGCCGGGATCAAAGCCGCAGCCCAGAACCGCCATCAGGCCCTTGGCTTTGAACTTGTCGTAATAAGGCCACTGCCATTTGTACGTGAACTTGGCTTCGTCCTTGGGCTCGTAGTTGGCGGTGTCCATATAATGCACGCCAGCTTCCAAGCAGGCGTCCATAATGGGGAGGTCCTGATAGGGCAGGGCCATGTTGATGACGAGGTCGGGTTTGACTTTTTTGAGGAGCGCGACTGTCTCGGCGACGTTGTCGGCATCGACCTGCGAAATCTCAATCGGTGACTTGCAGGCGGCCTGAACTTTTTTGCAGCTCTCGATGCGGCGCGAGGCGAGGTGGATTTTTTTGAACACGTCGCGGTTCATCGCGCACTTCTTGGCAACAACCGAGCCTGCGGCCCCGGCACCGATGATCAAAACGTTTTCCAACAGACACTCCCGCGAATCTACGCCACATGATTTTGGCGATATGTACCGTCCATGTGTCGCGCCTGCCACAGGCGGAACTTGGCCGAAGATCGCGAAATAGGGCACGCCGTTGCCGTTTTCAACACGATTCAATCGCTTAGCCAGCCGTGGTGGCAATTGAGGTGATTGTGACAGTGCAAAGCCCGGGATTTGGGGCGTGGATGGCGCTTGCTCCCCCGCATGTCCTTGCTGCGGGCACCCGGTAAACAAAGGTTTTGGGCAACTTATTAAGTCCGCACAACAACGGCTGGCTCTCTCATCGCTGCCATTTTGAACGGTGTGATCATACTGATCGGTAAGCCGCTCGCCGGGTTTCAGTTCCAATTGAGCGACTAATCGCCCCTTTGCTAGGCGAACAGCGTCTGGCGTAAACGATCCTGGTGCCAGAGCAGTGGCGCTGAAATATCTGGAATAGGGGAATACCATGTCGATTAAGAAAATCATGATCACGAGTGTTGCACTTCTGGCTCTCGGCCTTGGCGCATCGATCGCCGAAGCTAAGAAGGCGCCTTCGGCTCCGAAGGACCCTAACGCAGTTGCCGCAACAAAGACCCCGAAGGCACCGAAAGCTCCGAAGGCCGCTAAGGCGCCGCTGTCAGAGAAATCCGTTGCTTGCTCGGCTGATGCGACCGCGAAGGGACTGCACGGCAAGCCCCGCAAGGCTTTCCGCAAGGCCTGCATGAAGAAGGCCTAAATGGCCTGAGACGCGCAAGCGTCATTGAATTGAAGCGAGCGCCCCTGCCAAAATCGGGGGCGTTTTTTTGTTTTGAGTCAGGTCTGCGCTGAGCCGTAAAATTGGTTTTCGCGGGCGCGGAATTTGGCCTCGAACTCGGCAATCCAATCGCGCGTCATCGGCAACTTATGCGGGTTTTTGCTCATCACAATTTGAAAGATGACGAGATCTTCGGCGCGGAAAGCAACTTCCGCCGCCGCGAGATAAAATTCCCACATTTTGCAGAATCGCTCGTCATAAAGGGCTTTCGCTTCATCGCGGCGGCTCATGAAGGTCTCGCGCCAGGCGCGCAGCGTTTTGGCATAATGGGTGTGAAGAATTTCGATGTCGGCGATCACGAGACCGGCCCGTTCAATCACGGGAATGATCTCGGACAAAGCCGGAATATAGCCGCCAGGGAATATGTATTTGTCGAGCCAGGGTGTTACAAATCCTGGGACGCCACTGCAGCCGATGGTGTGCAGCAGCATGACGCCATCGCCGTTCATGAGCTTGTGCACGGCCTTAAAGTAAGTGTCGTAATAGCCAACGCCGACGTGCTCGAACATGCCGACTGAGACGATGCGGTCGAACGAGCCGGTTGTGTTGCGGTAATCCTCAAGGCGGAACTCGACATTGGCGCCAGCGCCCTTGTCTTTGCCGCGCTGTTGGGCAATGGCGAGCTGTTCTTCTGATAGCGTAATACCAAGCACGCTGCCTGCTTGTGCAACTTGGTTGATGTACAGTCCAAGGCCTCCCCAGCCACAGCCGATATCAAGCACCTTGTTGCCAGGTTCCACTTTGAGCTTTGCCGCGATATGCCGTTTCTTGGCAAGTTGTGCTCCCGCCAAAGTTTGATTGGGCGTGTCGAAGTAGGCGCAGGAATACTGCATATCGGGATCGAGGAAGAGCCGGTAGAGTTTGGCATCGAGATCATAGTGATGGGCGACATTGCGTTTCGATTTGGCCACGACGTTGTGCTGCCTCAGCCGGCGTGTGGCAAAGCGGGCGCGGTCGATGGCGCGTATCCACAGCGGCGGTGGACCGGAGTTGGACTCTTGCAATAGCAAATAGGTAAAATCGTAGATTGTGCCCTTTTCGACGATAAGCCGCTCGTCCATGAACAGCTCGCCGAGCTGCATATCGGGGTCGCGCAAGAACGCGGTTTGGGCTTTTGCATCGGTAAAACGGGCCACCACCTCTGGCCCTGTTCCGTCGCCGAAATTAAGCGGTTTATCCGTGGCCGTTTTAACCACAAGATTGCCGCGTTTGACCGCCCGCGAAAGAGCAAATGATAGCAGTTTTTCCAATTTCTGGCTCCTTCGGCGCCATCCCTCGCGCAACCTGGGTGTGCGGGTTGCTGTGGATCTTTGTGAATATGTCTTTCTAAACCCAGGCCGGAACTTAGCCTAAGCCGAGCTTTCTGACCTAAGCGCAGGGCCTTGTGCAACAACGTTTTTTCGCCGGAAATGCCCGCTATGTAGGAATGCGTTAGGTTGCCGACCTTACGCATTTGTATACAGCTGGGGCATTCCCTGGGGAATGATTCTAGGTACAAGTGATGTTGGATTGCCTGGGTGGTACATCCCAGATCATCTAAAACGTGATGACAACGACATGATCGGCCGTTTGGGGTTGGGGAACCTTACGAATTGTCGAGCTGCTTGCCACATCGGCGGCTGCAAAATAACGAGAACGCGCACTATGTCTACGACGGGGAATGGGGAAACACAGACGGATTATTGAGGTCGATCAGCGCCAAGCTGTGAGACCAATTGGGCTGGGCATAGCTCAATCTTTAAAGCTGCGCTGTGGATTGCGGGAAGGGTGAGACTAGTTATGGGGAAATTGGCGCAAGACTGGATGGTAGTCTGCGACTTCGACGGGACGATTTCGACCGTTGATGTGACCGACGAACTTCTGAAAGCCCACGCCGATGAGCGTTGGCTTGAAATCGAAGAAGAATGGAAAAACGGCAGCATTGGTTCGCGCGAGTGCTTATCGCGGCAGATTGAGTTGCTGAATGCGTCTCCCGTTGATGTTGACCGGCTTGCGGACGGGATCACGATTGATCCCCACTTCAAGGCATTCGTTGAGTATTGCGACGCCAAGGGCGTACCGATTACGATTGTGAGTGATGGCTTGGATGGCGTCATTGAGCGCATCCTGTTCCGCCATGATCTGGCTCATATTCCCGTGTTTGCGAACGCACTGCTGGCGACAGGACGGCAAGCTCACCGGCTTGTTTCGCCTTACTTTGATGGTAATTGCCATGCTGGTGCAGGCACCTGCAAATGCGCGGTGCTTGAAGGCCTCAAGGACGATCTGCCAGGCCGCAAGATCATGTTCGTTGGCGATGGCCGTTCGGACTTCTGTGCGGCGCGCCGCATGTCTGATATTGTTGCCGCTAAATCGAAGCTGCTGACCTACATGCGCAGCAATGGCGGACCCGGTGCGGTTCCGTACGACACGTTTGCTGATGTTAAGTCCTTGATGGCGAGACTTATCAGCGATCCCGTCACGGTCGAAGAAGAGAGCACGAACGTATGACATCACGCGAGCTTGAAGCTGTCACGGGCAAGGCTTCAAAACCCCTGTCCGAAGACGAGCTTCTTGCGCTTGAGGCGCAGTATTGTTCGCACGGCGATACCGTGCACTACACCAACCCGCCGAAGATGTTTGAGCGTTGCGAAGGCTCATATATCTACGACGGTCAGGGGCGTAAGTTTCTTGATTTGCAGATGTGGTATTCGGCGGTCAACTTTGGCTACGCCAATCCACGTCTCAACAATGCCGTGAAAAAACAGCTTGATCGCTTGCCGCAAGTCGCGAGCCAGTATCTACATCGCGAAAAGATCGAGCTTGCGACCATCATTGCGCAAGACGCTGAGAAGAAATTTGGCCGCAAAGGCCGCGTTCATTTCAATGTCGGCGGCAGCCAATCCGTTGAAGACAGCCTCAAGCTTGTGCGCAACGCCAAGAACGGCAAGAGCCTGATGTTTGCCTTTGAGGGCGGCTATCACGGCCGCACACTCGGCGCTTCGGCTATCACCTCATCATACCGCTACCGCCGCCGCTACGGGCATTTCGGTGATCGCGCGCAGTTTGTGCCGTTCCCCTATTGCTTTCGCTGCCCCTACGGCAAGAAGCGCGAAGATTGCGGGCTCTATTGCGTCGAGCAGTTCGCCCGGCTGTTTGATACCGAATACTACGGTGTCTGGGACCCGAAGGTTGGCGTCTCGGAATATGCCGCGTTCTATATTGAGGCCATACAGGGCACAGGCGGATACGTTATTCCGCCCCCGGGTTATTTCGAGAGGCTCTCTGAAATTCTTGAGCAGCGCAAGATCTTGCTGGTCGACGATGAAATTCAGATGGGCTTCTACCGGGCTGGTAAGCTCTGGTCGATTGAGAATTTCAACGTCAAGCCGGACATTATCGTGTTTGGCAAAGCCGTGACCAACGGGCTCAATCCGCTGGCTGGTGTTTGGGCGCGCGAAGAACTGATCAATCCTGAAATCTTCCCGCCAGGCTCCACCCACTCGACGTTCAACGCCAACCCGCTGGGCACGGCCGTTGCGCTCGAGACCATGAAGATGCTGCAAGAGTCCGATTATGAGGAAATGACAGCGCTGAAAGGTGCGTACTTTCTCAAAGGACTGCATGATCTCAAAAAGCGCCATAAAATAGTTGGCGATGTTGATGGCCTCGGTATGGCGTTGCGCATTGAAATTTGCGAAGCCCATGACAGTTTCACGCCATCAAAAGCCCTCGTTGATCAGATGGTTGATGAAGCTTTGAAAGCTGACATGGAAGTTGGCGGCAAGTGCTACGGTTTGGTGCTCGACATTGGCGGCTACTACAAAAACGTCATCACGCTCGCGCCATCGTTGGAGATCAGTTACGAAGAGATTGATCTGGCGCTGGTGCTGCTTGATCAACTCTTCCACCGTGTGACACGCAAATAACAAGCGCGGTTGCTCAAGGGCTTGAGAGGCGGCGCTGAGGTTTTTTTGAGCGGAACAGTGAGTGGTGTTATGCGCCTGAACCTGCTCCACTTGGACGATGCGCTGCTTCGCCAGCCTCGTTTTGTTGCGGCGGCTAAGGCCTCAGGCGCGCGCGAGATCAGCCTCACTGATTTGGGCCCAAGCATCCGGCTATGGGTCAAGCCGGCGGATCTAGAAAATTTACGCGGACGATTAGCTGCCGCGCTTCAGGGGCTGGATCATGATGAGCCCGTCGTGACCTGGATGGGTTCAGGCGACTTCCATCATGTTAGCGCTCTGCTGGTGTCGCTGATCGGAGAAGCCCGGAATATTCCGCTGACGGTCATACAATTTGATAATCATCCCGATTGGGTGTCGTGCCGCCGTGGCATTCACTGTGGATCCTGGATCAGATATATTCTGGACAACCGGCTCGCGCAACGCGTGGTCAGCATAGGCAGCACGAGCACCGATTTAGCTTGGCCGGAATTTAAGGGCGCAGGTCTTGGCCATGTGGCAGCCTCGCGGTTGGTGCTGTTTCCTGGTGCTCGCATGCACAGCATGGTGTTGGGCGATTACGGATACGGCCAGGGACATGATCAGAAGGGACGCCGCATAACCTGGCGCGGGAATTCAAGCGTATTTAGTGAGAGAAGCGCCGCGCGCGTGTTGCAAGCGATTGAAACCGAGGCGATTTATATCACGATAGATAAAGATGTGCTGGCGGCAAGCGACGCTGATACAAACTGGGATCAAGGGCAGATGCGGCGTGGCGATCTGACTGCGTGGCTCAAAGTGCTAGCTAGCCATCACAAGGTGTTGGGCCTTGATGTCCTTGGAGACCGCTCAGTTTCCGAATTTGAAGGTCCGCTCATGTCCAGGTTCTTGAAGCGCAGCGAAATCCTGATAGATCAGCCGTGGCGTTGCGGCCAGGGTCAATCAGGCAATGAGATCAACGAAAAAACCAATCTTGCCTTGCTGGACGCCGTGGGGGCCCTGCTGTGCTGATCCTGTTGATGGCATTCTGTATCGCCATGGATGTTGCCCGTGAACTCTGCTTCAAGACGGGGGCCAGGGCGAGCGTGTCTATTCAACCCGGCGCCGGGCATTGGGCCTCGCATTTTAACGCTACACTGCTTTGGTCGTCTGCGGGGGCGGCGATCTGGTGCATAGAAATCTTAGGCCGGGCCCTTGTTTTGGCCTACTTACCCCTAAATGTCGGTGTTCCGGTTATGAGCTTGACCTACGCGGCGACACCCCTGGCAAGTTGGTTGTTTCTGGAGGATACCATTAGCCGGAGGCGCTGGCTTGGCATTGCGCTTGTGACGGCTGGCGCCGTGATTGTTGGCATAGCGGAAATCAATTAGGGGTAACGCTGAACGTCATGTCGCATACAAGCACGCGGGCAGAGCTACAAAATTTGCAAGAGTCCCTTGAAGCTGAGGGCGCGCCGCACGTGGCCGAGAGCCCCGCACTGTCCGCACGAACGCGCATTGAGACGCTTGATCGTGATGGCTTGTCGTATCTTGGGCGCGGGACCAATGGCCGTGGTGTTTTGTTGGTTCATGGTGTCACTGGTTCGCCCATTGAAATGAAATACATCGCCAAGCATCTGCATCGGGCTGGCTATACCGTTTACGCGCCGCTGCTCGCAGGGCACGGGGTTGACATGGCGACGCTTCGCCGGAGCCGCTGGGAAGACTGGTACCATTCGCTCGCTCAAAATTGTGATTGGTTCAAGGGCGAGGTCGACCAAGTTGTGATGGCAGGTGTTTGTGTGGGTGGGTTGTTGGGCCTGCGCCTTGCGCACCATGATCCGGCAATCAAGGCCGCCACAATCTATTCGCCACTTCTGGAATACGACGGCTGGAACGCGCCACGCCATTATCGCTACGGCTTTATCAGCGTGCCAATTGCTGTCCATCTCGGATTTAGCCGGTTTATCGCTCTTAAAGAGCGCCCGCCATTTGGCATCAAGTCTGACCGCATCCGCCGTCTGTTGGCGGAAACACCGGATGGCATTCGCGGGACTTTGCCAGCATTTCCTGTCGATACGCTGCACCAGAACTTGCGCCTGTTTGCTGAGATGGAAAAACTGCTGTCCAAAATCATAACACCGACACTATTGGTTCACGCCACGGAAGATGATCTAGGGAGCCCTAACAACGCGCTCCATATCCAGAAAAAACTGGCCGGGCCGTGCGAAATCGAATGGCTGCACAACAGCTATCATATGGTACATGTCGATCAGGAACACCGCATTGCGAGCGAACGCACGCGAACCTTCTTTGATGCTGCCGCCTAATTTGAAAAACGCGGGATCTGCGCGTTTTGCTGGGTCAGTGGCGGAGCTGGATCGCGGGCAATGGGATGCGTGCTTCAACAATGATATTGAGGGCTACAATTATCATGCCGGCGTCGAGCGTGGCGGCGTCGGCGGCTTCAAGTTTGGCTGGTACGTGATCGAGGATGCGGGACGCATGATCTGTGCGGCGCCAGCGTTCACAACGCAATATGATTTAGCGACGACGGCGCAGGGCACTATCCGCAAAGTCTTGCAACGCGCCCAGCCTTGGATTCCGGGTCACTTAAAGCTTGGAATGTCGTGCCTCGGTTCTCCTGTGACGGAGCGCTGCCAGATAGGGTTTGCGCCAGCGCTGGATTTGGGGGCGCGTCATGAGGTGATAGGTGCGCTGTTTGATTATTGGGCAGGACACGCAAAGCGTCAGGGTATCTCACTGCTCGGTCTCAAAGACCTAAGCGCGACGGATCGAGAGACTTTGAGCCCTGCCCTGGACAAGGCAGGTTTTTTCATGGCGGCTAGCATGCCGTCCGCCAGTTTGAACATCGATTTTTCCTCTGAGGACGAATATCTCGCGCGCCTGAGCTCATCGACACGCAAGGATATGCGGCGCAAACTCAAAAGCCGCATTCAGATCCGCGTCGAGCGGACCAGCGATGTTAGCCTAGTCCTCGGCGGTATTACAGAAATGTATAGGGAGACGCGGGCCCGCA
>JAYTQI010000339.1:0-3694 GCA_043746825.1 Hyphomicrobium sp.
CGTGACAGCACAGAGGACGATCTGCTCGAAGATTGGAAAGCCGTGCACGAGATGGTGCATCTTGCACTACCGGATTTGCAGGAAAAGCATCTCTGGCTGGCCGAGGGCCTTGCTGTTTATGTTGAGTCCATTGCGCGCGTTCAAGCCGGTCACTTAAAGCCAGAAGCAATATGGCACGCGTTCGTCCGCGACATGCCTCAAGGCCTGCCGGGTGCGGGCGACAACGGGCTCGATGGCACGACGAGTTGGGGCCGGACCTATTGGGGCGGGGCGATCTTTTGTCTGCTGGCCGACATCGAAATCCGCAAGCGCAGCGGCAATACGCTAGGCCTGCAGGATGCAATGCGGGGCGTGGTGGCGGCTGGCGGGGTCCACGATCAGGATTGGCCGGTGAGCCGCATTATGTTTGTGGCGGATAAGGCCATCGGGCTGAACGTCATGTCGGAGCTTTATGAGAAAATGCGGGCCTCCCCTGTCACACCGGATCTTGATATACTCTGGAGCGAGCTTGGCATTGTTGACGTGGGCGGGGCGACGCGCTTTGATGATCGCGCTGTCATGGCGGCTGTGCGCCGTGCCATAACCACGCCACCGGCGCCGTCTGGCGGCGTTGCCAATTAAGTCTGCGTCACAGGAAGTCGCGCTATGTTTCGCAAAATTCGCAAAATCCTCATCGCTGTCACGGTCCTTGGTTGTATATTTGCAGGTTACGTCGCCTTGCAGCCTGCCGCTGCCAACATGGTCCGGATGGCGACGATTGCAGCGCCTCCAGCTGAGGTGTTCGCGCGCGTCAATGACTTGCACAAATGGCAGGAGTGGTCGCCGTGGGCGAGGCTCGATCCCGACGCCAAGGTTTCTTATGAGGGTCCCCAAGCTGGCTACGGCGCCGCCTTTTTGTGGTCGGGTAACAGCGACGTGGGCGAAGGCAAGATGACACTTGTCGAGAGCAAACCAAATGAGAAAATCAAATTCAGGATTGATCTCTTGAAGCCAATGGCGGGCAGCAACACTTCCGAATTCTCATTTGAGCCCGATGGCAACAGCACCTACGTGATCTGGCGGATGACGGGGGAAAGGACATTTCTGCAGCGGGCGCTGTGCATCATTTTTGGGGCTGAGAAAATTGCGGGTGACCAGTTCGAACAAGGCCTCGCCAATCTCGATGCGGCCGTGACGGGGAAAGTCGCGGCGCGCTAACCGCGCTTTAGCCGAAAAACCGCAGCAACAGACTCAGCACCAGCGACAGCACAATCGACGTCGTGATGGGGAAATAGAAGCGGAAGTTGCCGCTCGGGCTCTCGTACTTGATATCGCCGGGCAGAAGTGTGAGTGCCGCGTGCTTACCGCCTCGATTGCCGTCAGTGTCAGCACGGCGTCCGGAGACATAACCGATGGCCCCAAGGACAAGCAGGATGATAAGCGCGATGAGGACGAACATTCCCATAGCCGCAGTGTAGTGCTTGCCGCCAATGCGGGCAATGCGGATTGCAGCATCGAGACGGCGCGGCCGCCAAACTCATAGGCAGTTTCTATCCATCGCACCGTCTCGCGGCATCGCCATCCTCGTCAGTACACGCCTTCCGGCACCAGTTCGCGGATCACCACCGGCGCACGCTCTGGCAGCGGTTTATTCAGCGCATCGACAAGCTCTGCCCTCAATCCGGGACCCAGATCTTGCAGGCTCAACATCCGGCCGTTATCGAAGCGCACGCCGTCGCGATAGATACCTGTGGCCATCCGCGCAAATGTCACGACTTCGGTTCCGGAAACGTTTAAGCGCGCGCGCATCAGGATCGATATGCCTTGCAATTTCAAACGCATGTCGCACGTCAGGCAAACCGCGACTGAAGGCTCTGCAGGGGCTATGAACCCAATCGAGCCGCTGGAGAAACGATGGGTCACGTAGGTTTCGCCTTGCCGCGCTGGACGGCTTTGAAAGTGCTCTAGAGAATAGTCACACATAGCTGCTACCTCTCAAATTTTTTAAGTTTGCGCCCCTCCGCAGATGGCGCGGGGCTTAAGGTTTGAGGTAGGCCGTGCCGATGTTGGTTCAAGTGAAACGCTGATCACGATTTTTCACCGTTCATCTTGGATGCAGCGATGTGGGCATGGCGTGATGTCCAAGCAAAATTTTCGCATGGCAGGTGAGCGTTTTTGACAAATGCTGCGGATGGTTATTTCGAATTGGTGCCGTGCCAGTATTTGGCGGGGAGAGGCGTATGCTTAAATTGGCAGCCGCACTTCGCCCGCGCGCCAGCGCCTGACGTTGCCTTGCAACGCTAGGCGCTTATCGCCGGTGAGTGCGTAAATGCGTTGCGCGATAGCCTGGGTGGAGGCATCAAGGGATTGCACTTTCGCAGCATCGGTCGCCCGCGCGATCACGATGGCGACCTTGCGCCATTCCCCGTCGGCGCTCGCGAGGATCACCGCATCAATCGCCTCGACAAGTTCCGGCGCGATCTCGATCATCGGCTTGAGGGTGCGGTGGCTTTCAGTGTGAGTGTCAGGGACGGGGAGCGTGTCTATCATGAGATCCTAAGTGGTCCGTTATGTCATTTTTCAATGTAACACGGTTGCAGGTTTTGAGCGAATGACGCGGAATTGAGGTTTTCAGCCTTGACCTCGGGCGCTGCAGCCCCAATTCTAGAGTCAACGTTCAAGGAGGATGGATCCATGCAGAAGGTCGTATTTGCAGCGCTTGCAATGGGCGCAATGTTTGCCGCAGGGCCCGTTGCCGCGCGTGGCTTGGGCGAAGCCGGTGAGGCCGAAGCTGCGCGTATGCACGCCCGTGCCGGCGGCCCGACAAATTATCGTGATGCCGAGCTGCTGTTCCGCTATGGCTGCCGCGCCAGCACCGATAGCGAATATTGCTATGAAAACGAGCAGCGCCGGCGCGGATATTACCGGCACGGCCACAAGACCCGGCACTTATCGCGCGATTGGTAGGTCATCAAACGCGAGACGCTGCCCGCCGGTGCACGCGCCCCGGCGAGCGGAGGTTTGAAGATGGGCGTTCACGATCCCGTCGCGCGGTCGCGCGCGTCAGCCGCATTGCACGTTCTCTGCCATCGTATTAGGACCGGCTCGGATACAGGCTTTACGGGAGTTCGGGCGATGACGGATGTGAAGGACACGAATGCAAAACTTGCGAAGCTTGAGCGGGAGTACGCCGAGCTTTCTGGTCTCGCGCTCGCGACAGGCGTCATCCTCACCCAACTCTTGCAGTCGAACTGCAAGCGCGAGCTGAACCCGCAGGCGGCGGCAGGCCGCATCATGACAAGTGCGCGCCAGGCCATTGAGGGCTTCGCGACTGAGACCCACGCTGACCCAGTGATGAAAGCCCGCGCGCTTGAAGCCGTGAAACAGTACGAGGAGCAGATTAGGTCCGTACTGGCGGTGTAGGGGAGGGCGGGCGCTTGACGGCACTGGGTATTTTCGTCCCTGCACGCGCGGCGCGCTATTCGGCCGCCTCAAGACGAGCGGGAGGGTAGGCGTCCCAGGTGCGGCCGTTCAGAAGGCGGCCGGATTTTTTCTTATTCACGCCGCCCCACTGTTTGAAGAAGAAGGCAGTTCTGTATTTCTCGCAGTTTTCTTGAATGGCCGTGACCCAGTCAGGGTTCATGATGCGCGCGCCAGGGCCGGATTCGCCGCCGACGATGGCCCAGTGAATGCCTCTTAAACTCGGCCGGCCGAC
>JAYTQI010000340.1:0-8309 GCA_043746825.1 Hyphomicrobium sp.
TGATAGCGGCCAGCAGCTTTCATTTCAGCGACACAGTCTTTGGCGCCAGCCGCGCTCATGTGGCCATGGGCTTCGGCGATATCGGCGATGGCGGTCTCGACGTCTTTGGCCATGCGCTTGGCATCGCCGCAAACGTAGAAATGAGCACCCGATTTGAGCCACGACCAGAGTTCTGAACCAGCTTCGCGCATGCGGTCTTGAACGTAGACCTTTTGAGCGCCGTCGCGTGACCAAGCCGTCGAGAGGCGGCTCAGCGCACCTGTTTGCAGCAGGCCTTCGAACTCGTCGCAATAGTAAAAGTCGGTTGCTTCGCGCTGATGGCCGAAGAATAACCAGGCTTTGCCAGGCGCTTTTTGTGCCGCGCGATGCCATAAGAATGAGCGGAAAGGCGCTATGCCGGTCCCGGGGCCAACCATGATGATAGGTGTGGCCGTATCTTTGGGCAAAGCAAAACCGTGTGCTTTCTGGATGTAGACGCTGACTTCGCCATCACTGCCAGCGCGATCGGCAAGAAAAGTGGAGGCGACGCCAAGGCGAGGGCGGGCGTCGATGGCATAGCGCACCGTGTCAACGGTGAGATGCAACTCGCCGGGCGTTGCAAGCGGCGAGGAAGCGATGGAGTAAAGCCGCGGCTGCAACGGCTCCAGACATTCCACGAATCCCTCCGGGTCGGGATGCATGGGGCCGAAAGTCTCGAGGACTTTCAGAACATCATACGTGGCGGCGTCTCCATCGGGGTCTTGCCCCTTGGCGAGAGCTTTAAGTTTTTGACGGCGCACGCCGCCGACCATGTAGCTGGCAAATTCAAATAGCATGTCTGGGGCGAGGCCGAGCGAATATTCGTGGGCAAGAGCCTCGCTAAATGTTTTTCCGCCAACCGGAAAATCGGCTGGCGCTTTCATGGAGCTAAGAACTTGTGCGACGAGTGCGGGATCGTTCTCCGGCATCAGGCCGAAGCTGTCACCAGGTTCATAAGCGATGCCGGACTTCGAGATATCAAAAATAACGTGGCGGGTGTCTTTTTCTGAGCCGGCACCGTTCAATCGTGTGGCGGACTTGAACGTAGCGGTCACAGGCGCTTCGCGGGAGTATCCAAGTTGAGAAGGCGCGGCGTCTGCCTTCGCCGTTGGCGCAATCGTCGCCGGCGCGGCCAAGACGGCGGCAGGCGTTTCCTCGAGTAGCTTTTTCAAAATGCGGGATGTGTCTTTGCCGCCAGGAACACAAAGGTTGGTGCGCTTCTCTTCGCCGTTGGCGAGTTTGTCGGCGTAGGCCTCGCAAAGATATCCGCACTGGCCGCAATTTTGCTGTGCCATGGCGGCGAACAGCTTGCGGCGTGTAGGCTTCGCTTCCGCCAGTTTCATGCGCTCATCGATGGCTAAAGCTGGATCATGCCAGGGCGAGCTGTCATCTTCAGTCCCAAGCGCTTTCGCGGCGACGTCCGGCACGCCATTGACGGCGGTGATGCCAGGCTGATGATCAAGGGATAACAGGCCTGCAAAGAACCCGTTGAGCCAGGCGCGCTGATCGTTCGAGAACGGCGCGGTCTCGGGGATCAATGGAATGGGCTTGGGCGCCGGATCGTGAATGGTCATTCCGATGCCTCCTCTGCTGAAACAAGTGATTTGATCGTTGCGATGTCAGAGCGGCGTGCGAAATCTACAAATGTCTCTTCTGGGTAAAGGCGGTTAGCGGCATAGGTGCGCAGAATGCGCAAAACTTGGCCCGGGCAATCTTCCACCTTCACATTGGTGAAAAGCTCACGCGCAATAGCGGCGTCCGGCCCGAAGCCGCCGCCGATGTGGATGTGAAAGCCGTCAACGGTATCGTCGCTATCGGGCACCACCGGCACCTTGCAGGCGATCAGGCCGAGATCGCCAATGTAGTGCTGGGCGCACGAGTGGTGGCAGCCAGTGAGATGAATGTTGATAGGTGTATCAAGCACGATCCGCGGCTCGACAAAAGCAGCGATCGCCTCAGCCGTTCCTTTGGTATTGGCGGCGGCGAACTTGCAACCCGGTGCGCCAGTGCAAGCGACAAGGCCGGCGCGCACACTCGACGCTTTGGCTGTGAGGCCGATGGAGACGAGGCGGGCTTCCACCTCATCTGCTCGCGCAGCGTCAATCCCTGAGATCAGTAAGTTCTGCCAGACGGTCAGGCGAATATCGCCGTCGCCGAGCGCAGCTGAGATTTGGGCCAAGGCGCGCATTTGATCTGACGTGATTTTGCCCACCGGCAGCACCACGCCCATCCAAACTTTGCCCGGCTGCTTTTGGGGATGTGTGCCGACGTGGGCAAGTCGATCCTGCGTATTGGGCGCGGATACATGGGCGTCATCGAAGCGAGTCAAAGGCTTGCCGAAGTTTTTTTCAACCTCGCTCAGGAATTTCTCAAAACCCCAAGTGTCGAGCACGTACTTGAGTCGGGCTTTCTTGCGATCGGTGCGGTCGCCATTCTCAATATATACGCGCACAATCGCATCGGCTACGCGTGTGGCGTCATCGGGCTTCACATAAACGCCGGTTGGGCGCGCAAAATCCTGGTGGCCGGTAATGCCGCCGAGGCCAAGCCGGAACCAAACTCCAGCGTCTACCCCAGCGGCATCCCCCACCGTGACCGAGGTGAACGAAATATCGTTGGTGTCTTCGAGTGTCGGGATTGCTCCGCCACCGTCAAACGCGACGTTGAACTTGCGCGGCAGTCCATACATGGCGCGGGTATTGAGAATGTGATGATGCCAGGACCTGGCATAGGGCCGCGTGTCGATCAATTCTTTGGGGTCAATTCCCGCCGTTGCTGAACCCGTGACATTGCGGATGTTATCAGCACCTGAGCCCTTAGATGTCAGGCCAAGATCCACGAGGGACTCGATCAGCGGCGGTCCGTCCTCAGCTTTGATATCGCGAATTTGTAAGTTGGCGCGGGTGGTGACGTGCGTGAAGCCGCCACCGAATTTGTCGGCGAGGTCAGCTACGCCCTCAAACTGCCAGTGCGAAAGGATACCGTTGGGAAGCCGCAACCGGCACATGAAAAAATCTTGCGCTGGCGCGAGATAGTACAAGCCATGGAAGCGCCAGAGGAAATTATCGACGCCTTTGGGAAATTGCCCTGCCTCGGCTTCAGCTTTGAGCCGCGGATAAGCCTCAAAAGGGTGGTCGTCGCGTTTGGCTTTTTCTTCGTTCGAAAGTTTTTTACCAGCAGCTTCCGTGCGCGCCATGGCTTTCAGGGCTGGAGCGTCGGGGCCAACGGGCTCAGTCGCGCTACCGCCCCCACCGGCACCTGCCAGCGGTTTTAACCCCGCAGCCGCGCGTGAGGTCTGCACCCCCGAAACGAAGCCTTCAAGGTAGCGTTTTTGCTCGTCTGTGAACGTCTCAGCCGACATTACGCCGCCTCCGCGTAGGCGCGGCCAAAGGCCAGCGTCGAGCGGAACTGTGCGATGGAGTTTCCAGAGCGTATCAGGTCTCGGTACCAGAGCGCGTCCGCCGTATCGCCAACGAGGACGACGCCTTCAAGCCGCTCGTTGCGAATGACAAACTTGCGATAGTAGCCGTGAGCAGCATCCCGCCAAATAACATGGCTTGCGTCCTTTCCCTCGAAATCGCCAGCTGAGAACACTGGCACGCCTGAAACCTTGAGATTTGTGGCCAACACGGTGCCCTGGTACGCCGCGTCCAGACCGGCCAGTACACGCGCAACGACGCGGGCTTGCTCGTAGGCGGGCTCGACAAGGCCATAGACGGTGCCATTATGTTCTGCGCATTCGCCGATGGCGTAGATGCCAGGCACGCTTGTTTCCATCCTGTCGTTGACGAGAATGCCGCGGCGGCAGGCTGGGTTTGCCGCCGCGACACACCGGGTACTGGGCTTGATGCCCACCGACATGACCACGAGAGAAGCGGGGAACTCGCGGCCATCCTTGAGGACAAGTTTTTCGACCCTGTCCAATCCTGCGATGAAGGCTGTCTCGGCGTTAAGACAGACAGTTATGCCTTTGGCTTCAACGGCAGCTTTGAGCAATGCCGCAGCTTCGGCATCGAGCTGGCGCTCCATCAGGCGGTTCATCAAATGGATGAGCGTGACCTTGGCCCCGGCGCGCTGCAAGCCGTAGGCAGCCTCTAAGCCAAGCAGCCCGCCACCGATGACTACAACACGCTCTCCGCGCTTTGCTGGTGCGGCGAGGCGTGAAATGTCATGGACGGTGCGGAACACTTCCACGCCATTCAGATCAGCACCCGGCACGTTGAGGCGAATGGGCTCCGAGCCGGTTGCGAGCACGCAGGCATCAAAAGAAATTGTCTTACCGTTCGCGAGGATTGCGCGCTTTAGCGTGGTATCGAGCGATGTGACAGGTGATCCAGTCAAGAGGCGAATGCCGCTTGCGCCGTACCAAGCGCGCGGCTTCATGTGGGTGTCTTGGGCCGATATTTCTCCGGAGAGCAGGGGAGACAACAGCACGCGGTTATAAGCTGCCTCGGGCTCCTCACCGATAGCTGTGATCACGAAATCATCTGGCGCAACAGCTAATATTTCCTCTAGGAACTTCAGGCCCGCCATGCCGTTGCCGATGACGAGAAGGCGAGACTTTGCCATCCCATTCTACTCCGCCGCAACGAGGTTGGGCGTTGTGTGGCGCTCATAAAGGAACCTCAGCACCCCTTCGCGGCAGTGAATGTAAGTTGGGTCGGCCACGAGATCTAAGCGTTTTCGCGGCCGCGCAAGTGGCACCTCCAGTATCTCGCCAATCGTTGCAGCGGGCCCGTTTGTCATCATTACGATACGGTCAGAGAGCAGTACAGCTTCATCGACATCGTGTGTAATCATGATCGCGGTGCTGCCAAGGCGTGCATGAATTTCCATGACGGAATCTTGCAGTTGCGCGCGAGTCAGTGCGTCGAGGGCGCCAAACGGCTCGTCCATTAGTAAAACCTTTGGCTCCATTGCCAGCGCCCGGGCGATGCCTACGCGCTGCTTCATGCCTCCAGAAATTTCCGACGGCCGCTTGTCTTTGGCGTGGGCCATGTTGACAAGCTCAAGATTGTGTATGGTCCAAGCATGCCGTTCTGGCCGTGTTTTGGCGTTGCCGAAGACCTTATCGACGGCAATTTTTACGTTGTCGTAGACAGACAACCACGGCAACAGCGAGTGGTTTTGGAACACAACCGCGCGGTCAGGGCCGGGCTCCTTGACCTCTTGATCCTCAAGCAGAACCACACCGCGTGTTACCTGCGTTAAACCGGCAATCAGATTGAGCATCGTCGACTTGCCGCAACCAGAGTGACCAATGATCGATAGGAACTCACCCTCCTTGACGGTGACATTGATGTCTTTGAGAACAACAGATGTCTTGCCATTGCGGGTGAAAGACTTATCGACTTGCTCCAACTTCAAGAACGCACTTCCCTCGCGGCGGTGGACGGGGATGGTGTGCAGTTTTGGCTCGACGGGTGCGATCATTTGATTTCTCCTCAAGCCTCAGAAGTGCCGCGGGTAATGATGCGCCCAGCTAATGTGACAAGCCGGTCGAGCACAAAACCGGTAAGACCGATGTAGGCCAGGGCAACGACGATGTCGGAAAGTTTGGATGAATTCCAGGCATCCCAAATGAAGAAGCCTATGCCGACTCCGCCGGTCAGCATTTCAGCAGCCACAATCGCGAGCCATGAGAGCCCGATGCCGATCTTAAGGCCGGTGAAGATGTAAGGAGCTGCAGCCGGGATCATGATGCGCCAGAAGTATTCAAAGTGATTGAGCCGGAGGACCTGAGCGACGTTGCGATAATCTTGTGGGATATTTCTGATGCCAGCAGCTGTGTTGATGATGACGGGCCAAATAGCGGTGATAAAAATCACAAAGATCGCAGAAGGAGAGCTATCTCGAAACGCCGCGAGTGAAATTGGCAGCCAGGCGAGCGGCGGCACTGTCCGCAAGACTTGGAAAACAGGGTCAAGTCCACGCATTGCCCAAACGCTCTGTCCCACAAGCGCACCTAAAAAGATGCCAGCAAAAGCCGCAAAACCGAATCCTAGTGCAACACGCTGCAAGCTTGTCAAAACGCGCCAGCCAAGGCCGATGTCCTGCGGGCCGTTGACGAAAAACGGTGAAGTGATGAGGTCGTGAGATTCTTTCCAAATCCGTGTCGGAGATGGCAGCGCTGATTTGGGGCCCGAACAGGCGAGCTCCCAAACAAGCATAATTGTGGCCAGAACGATCAGCAGTGGCAGAACGCGCGCGATTCCGGATTTGACTTTGCCGAGCCACACCGGCTGCTCGTACACGGCGTGAGCGGGTAAGTTCTCCGAAGTCCTTACTGCCGCCACGGATGCCGGAACAGGCCCGGCTGCCGTGATAACGAGTTTTTGTGTGGACGTAAAAGCATTCATGCTTCTTCTCCGGCTGAGAGCCAATGGCGATGCCGTCGCTACGCCGCTAGGCAATGCGCTTGATCGCGAGAGATTTGAGGTAGGCTGCAGGATCCGCCGGATCGAAGACCTTGCCATCGAAGAAAGTCTCCTTGCCGCGTGACGTGCTTCCAGGAATATCAGCGGCAGCGACGCCGCTAGCCATTGCAGCTTCACGCCAGATGTCTTCGCGATTGACTTTCTCTACGAGAGCTTTGATGTCTGTTGCGGCGTCAAGTTTGCCCCACCGCATATTCTCGGCGATGAACCACATGTCGTGGCTCTTGAAGGGATAACTTGCGCCTCCCGCCCAGAACTTCATGGCGAGCTTCTTGTCAGATGACTTGCGTCCAAGACCGTAATTTACGTCGCCTTTTATGCGGCCAATGATGTCAGCCTCCGGCACGTTGAACCATTGGCGCTGGCCAACAATTTTGGCCATTTCAGCCTTGTTTTCGAACTTCTCGCACCACTGTTGGGCTTCTTGCACGGCCATCACGAGGGCTTTGGCTGCAGCTGGGTTTTTATCGACCCAGGCGGCGCGCATGCCGAGGCATTTTTCCGGGTGGCCATTCCAAATTTCCGTCGTTGTCGTGGCTGTATAGCCAACGTCTTGATTGACAAGCTGCTCGTTCCAGGGTTCGCCAACACACAGCACATCCATGGTGCCAACCTTCATGTTGGCGACCATCTGGGGTGGCGGCACAACAATCGTCTGAATGTCTTTGTCGGGATCAATGCCACCAGCTGCCAGCCAATAACGCATCCAAAGATCGTGGGTGCCGCCCGGGAACGTGACAGCGGCTTTGACGTCCTTGCCTGCGGCTTTCTTTTTCTCGAGTGCAGCTTTCAAGGGTGAACTGTCGAGACCGATTTTGAGATCCGCGTATTCCTTTGCGACGGAAATGCCCTGACAATCGAGGTTGAGACGAGCAAGAATGTACATCGGCATGGGCACGTTGCCCTGCGTGACCTTGCCAGTGGAGATCAGGTACGGCATGGGGGTCAGAATATGAGCGCCATCGATGCCATTGCCTTCAGAGCCGAGCACGATGTTGTCACGCAGTGCGCCCCACGATGCTTGCTTGGCAACCTCGACATCCGGCATGCCGTATTTGGCGAAGAATCCTTTTTCCTTAGCGATGACGAGTGGAGCGGCGTCGGTGAGGGCGATGTAGCCAAGCATGGCCTTAGTAACTTCGGGCCCTGCCGCCCAAGCGACATTCGCGCCTCCCGGTATCAAGGTTTTAGCGGCTGCAAGGAGAGCGGCGGTGCCACTGCCTTTCAAAAGCGAGCGGCGCGATATCGCCGTATTCGAGTTGTTGCCCCGACGACCTGCCATGCATTGATCTCCCCTTTGACGGCCGTCGCAGCGGCGGCCAGATAAACAACGCGTTCTGCGTAGGTGCTATGCTCCAAAAATGGGTGCGAGATCCCGCAGAACTCAGGGCCATGATCACCCGCTGGGATAGAGGCATAACAAGAAGCGTGCCAACACAAGAAATTCAAAAATACATAGCAATAACAACTGTCTAAGTATTGTGTGAAATCAAAAAAGAATTTTGCATGCGCAAATATTGTGCACCGCAGCAGGGATATTGCCGTGAGAATCGGCAATATGCCAATCGTTAGCTGATGGATCGTTGTGTGCCGCTGAATGTGTTACTAGCGCCAAGTCCTGGTATGGCGATTTGGCCAATCGGTGATCACGTTGAATTCTGCGATGAGAAACAGTGGCGCGGTCCTCGCAGCACAAAAGTACGTTAGCTTACCCCATGACTCAACGCGGCCAGACGGCGCCAGCGAGAATCTCGATCAGCGAACGCGCCGCGCAAATCGGCACGATCTTGCTGGTATGCGCGGTCGCCGCTGGCACCCACTATAAGTTTGGCCCAATTGCTGCTGTCGCGGTTC
>JAYTQI010000341.1:0-1623 GCA_043746825.1 Hyphomicrobium sp.
TTTTCAACTGCGGATATTCCAAGGGCTACTCGGTGCATGAGGTTATCGCCGCTGTAAAGAAGGCTTCGGGCGTTGACTTCAAGGTTATCCTGTCGCCGCTCCGCGCCGGAGACCCGGCAGCGATTGTCGCGGCATCGGGCAAAATCCGCGAAACTTTGGGCTGGAAACCTGAACATGATGATCTCGGAATGATCGTTTCTCAGGCCTTGGCGTGGGAAAAGCGCGTCGATCAGCTGAAGGCGGCGTCTTGAGGACGTTCCAGTCGTAAAAAAGCCCCGAATCGCAGCATCTTGGCGCGTGGAGACCGTGCAAAATTGCGCGCTACGCTTTGTCATGTGCGGAGGGCACGTTGCCACGTTTCAGTGCTCGCAGTTTTAGAATTCTCACAGCCGGCACTCTGGCCGCTGCGATGTTGGCGGGTGCCAGTGCTGCACGCGCAGACGCCGCGTTTCAAAATTTCATCACCGGGCTGTGGCCGGATGCGCAAAAAGAAGGCGTCAGCCGCAAGACCTTTGACGCGGCACTTAGCGGCATCACCCCCGACATGAGCCTTCCCGATCTTGAACTCGCGAGCCGCCCGCAAGTCGACAACGCGGGCCAAGCCGAGTTCACCAAAACGGCGGCGGACTACATTCAAAAATCGTACATGGAAAATCTGGCCAACCAGGGCCGTGCGTTCTTCAATCAGCACAAAGCAGCGCTGGCGAAGATCGAACAGGCGACGGGTGTTGATCCTTACATTCTCGTTGCGATCTGGGGCCGTGAGACCGCTTACGGCTCCTACAAGTTGCCGCATGATGCCATCAAGGTTTTGGCGACGGAAGCTTATGTGGGACGCCGCAAAGATATGTTCCGCGCTGAACTCATTGCAGCGCTTAGGATGCTGGAGATGGGCATTCCGCGCTCCGATATGAGATCGTCGTGGGCTGGCGCTGTCGGGCTGACGCAGTTTATGCCAACCGAATATCTGAAATATGCAGCTGACGGCGATGGCGATGGCAAAGCTGACATCTGGCGCTCGATCCCCGATGCGCTGGCGTCAGCAGCACGTCAGCTCGAGGGCAAGGGTTGGCGGCGTGGCGAGGGCTGGGGTTACGAGGTTCGCCTTGGCCCCAAAGCCGATTGTTCGCTGGAAGGCCCGCCTGACGAGCGCCCGATTGCAGACTGGGTAGCGCTGGGGTTCACGCGCACCAACGGCAAGCCTTTCAATGCCGCAGAACTCGCGCAGCGCGCCTATCTCATGATGCCGGCTGGCACCAATGGCCCGGCTTTCTTGGCGCCCGAAAATTTCAAAGTTATTCGCCTCTACAACACGTCGGATCTCTATGCGCTGTTTGTCGGGCACTTGTCGGACCGCATCCGGGGCGGCGGTGATTTTGCGTCTCCCTGGGCCAAATATGAACAGCCCAAAACCAGAACTGTTCACGATCTCCAGGCCCGGCTCAAAGCGCTCGGCTTTCCAATGGACAAGACGGACGGTAAGATTGGGTCCAATACCCGCAAACAGATTGGGCTGTATGAAAAGACCAGCGGTTTGAATGTCGATTGCTGGCCCTCAGATGCCGTCCTCGCCCATGCCAACAGTAATGCCCGCAAATAGATTTAGCGGGCTGGCCTGACAGC
>JAYTQI010000342.1:0-3680 GCA_043746825.1 Hyphomicrobium sp.
GGGCTTTCAAAAGCACATATTACAGCGGCCGTAGAAGCCTCGCTCAAACGGCTGCAGACCGAGTATATCGATCTCTACCAGTCCCACATCGATGACGACAGCGTGCCTGTCGAGGAGACACTGCAGACCTACGCGGGACTGATCCAGACTGGCAAGGTGCGAGCAATCGGTGCCTCCAATTTCACCGCGGCGCGATTGGCGCAGTCACTGGCAGTAAGCGCGACGCTCGGGCTGCCCCGCTACGAAACGTTGCAGCCGGAATACAATCTCATGGAACGCGCAGGCTTCGAAGCCGGCTTGCAGGGACTGTGTGCGCAGGAGCACATTGGCGCCATCACTTATTTCTCGCTCGCGAAGGGGTTCCTCACCGGCAAATACCGCAACGAGGCGGACCTCAGCAAGAGCCCGCGCGGAGGTGGCGTCAAAGCCTATCTGGCGTCAGCTCGTGGCAAAGCCGTGCTCGCGGCACTCGACCAAATCGCGGCGGCGATCAACGGAACGCCTGCGCAAGTCGCGCTGGCTTGGCTCATATCCAGGACCGCAGTCGCCGCACCGATCGCCAGCGCAACGACCGTTCCCCAACTCGAGGAGATTATGGGCGCGGCACGTTTGAACCTCTCGCCTGAAGCCATTGCCAGGCTGACCGCCGCGAGTGCGACGTAAGGCCGGATTTCTGTGATCTGCCCCATCGCGAACAGGGGAAAAAAATGACATCATCAAGAATCGAAAGGTAACAGGCATGCTCCCCCTTTCGGTCCTTGACCTTGCTCCGGTTTCACAAGGCGCAACTCCCGCCCTCGCCCTGCAGAATTCACGCGATCTGGCTCAACATGCCGAGCGCTTGGGCTACCGCCGCTATTGGGTGGCCGAGCATCACAACATGGTGGGAATCGCCAGTGCCGCCACATCCGTAGTGATCGGCTTCATCGCCGCCCACACCTCGACGATTCGTGTTGGCGCCGGTGGCATCATGCTGCCCAACCATTCACCGCTCGTCATCGCCGAGCAATTTGGCACATTGGAGTCACTTTATCCCAATCGCATCGATTTAGGGCTGGGCCGGGCGCCAGGAACCGATCGCCAGACCATGCACGCCTTGCGCGTGGACCCCCTGGCGTCGGATCGGTTCCCACAGGATGTGCTGGAGTTGCAAGCCCTGCTCGGCCCTTTGCAGCCAGGCCAAACCATTCAGGCCGTCCCTGGTACGGATACCAACGTACCGCTGTGGATTCTCGGCTCGAGCTTGTTCGGTGCGCAGCTGGCCGCCATGCTGGGCTTACCCTATGCCTTCGCCTCACATTTCGCGCCCGATGCTCTGATGCAGGCGCTGGAGATCTACCGCGCCAGGTTCGAACCCTCGGCGCAATTGCAAAAGCCCTATGCGATGGCTTGACCTGCCCTATTTCTTCGGACCAGTTTTAACTTGAAATGACCACCCTCATTTCTGCCTCTGATTGTCCTTGCTCGGACGGTGCTGCAACGGGCCGGGGCGTGTAGGCCCCACATACCGCAGCGTCCCGGCCCGTTGCCTGGCGGTCCGCTGGTCGTGCACCTCGCGCCACGAACTCGGCTGGCGTGAGGTGGTTCAGGCTCGAATGCGGCCGCACCTGATTGTAGTGCTGCCGCCAGCTTTCTATTACCGCCTTGGCCTCGGCCCGCGAGCGGAACCATTCGAGGCTGAGACATTCGTCGCGGAACTTGCCGTTGAAGCTTTCCGCAACACCATTCTGCCAGGGTTTGCCGGGATCGATCAAGGCCGTGCCGATGCCCTGATCAGCGATCCATTTCAGCAGCGCCCGCGAGACGAACTCCGGCCCATTGTCCGAGCGCAGATACCATGGCGCGCCACGCTCCGACACCAGCCGCGACAATACCTCGATGACCCGGCCAGAGCGGATGCGGCCATCAACTTCGATGGCCAGCGCTTCCTTGGTCCATTCGTCCGTAACTGTCAGACATTTCAACTGCTGGCCGTTGCCTGCCCAGTCGAAAACGAAGTCGTAGCTCCAAACCTGGTCGCGGCCCGTCGGCGCTAGAGGCCGCGGACGGCCCGAGGCAATGCGCTTTCTTGGCCGCTTGCGCGGTACTTGCAGCCTGGCCGCCGTCCACAGACGATGGGCGCGGCCTGCGCTCATCTTGTGACCGTCACGGCCAAGAAAGATCCGGATGCGACGGTAGCCGTAGCGCGGATACTGCCCCGACAGCGTGCGCATCGCTGCTAGCACGGGCGCGTCCCGATCCGTCTTCAAGGATCGATAGCGCAACGCCGATCGTCCGACCTTGAACAGCGTGCAGGCCCGCCGCTGCGAAATCCCGTTGGCCGACGCAAACGCAACGTGGGACCGGCGGGCCGGCACGCTCACCATTTTTTTGCGTTGATCTCCTTCATCACCTCGATCTCGAGATCGCGTTCCGCCACAAGCTTCTTCAGCCGGGCGTTCTCGCTTTCGAGCTGTTTCAAGCGGCGCACATCGTCCGCCTGGAAGGCGCCAAACCGTTTGCGCCACAGGTAGATCGTCTGGACGCTAACGCCATGCCGTTTGGCGACATCGCCAACAGCCCCTTGATCCGCTTCCCGCAGGATCGCCACCATCTGTTCGTCCGTAAATCTCGATTTCCGCATCTCTGCCTCCGATGAGGAGGGCAGTCTTTCAAATAATCGCTGGTCCGAAAAGCCGGGGGCAGGTCACATCGGAATGTAGGTGATGTCGGTCGCCCAGACTTGGTTCGGACGATCAATGACCAGCCCACGCAGCAGATACGGATAGATCTTGTGGCCGGGCGCTGGCTTTGACGTGTTCGGCCTGCGATAGACCGCTTCTATCCCCATTTCCTTCATCAAAGTCGTGACATGACGGCGGCCGGGCTTGCTCCCGCCTCCTTTGGAATCTGGTGTAGCCAGCAGGTCGCGCAACATCCGCGAACCGGCGAAGGGATACTCCAAATGCAGCTCGTCCATCCGGCGCATCAGGGCGAGGTCGTCCGCGGATACTTGTGCGGGCACATAATAGATGCTCCCACGGCTGATGTTCAGTGCAGCCGCTTGGTTCGACAGAGGCAGTTCGTGGGCACTGTCAATCATCGCTTTGCGCTCAGAAATCCTGCCTTGCTGAGCGCATTTTCTAAAAAATCATTCTCCAAGGTCAGCTCTCCGATCTTGGCATGGAGCGACTTGAGATCAATCTCGGGCGCTGCCGGTTTGCCGCTCGTGCCGGCCTCGAACAGACCAACGGCGCCAGTCAGAAGTTGTTCTTTCCACGTTGCGATTTGACTGACATGAATATCAAATTGATCCGCCAACTGTGCAACCGTCTTCTCGCCCTTGAGGGCGGCCAGCGCCACCTTGGCCTTGAAGGCCGGTGAGTGGTTCCGGCGGGTTCGCTTCGTCATCGTTGCTCCTGATTCGCACGCACAACCGTGCGCGCTGTCAGGCAGAAATTCTACTTAGCGCCCTGTGCAAAAAAGCGGAGCCAGCTCTTGGGCCGCGAGCCGGCGTTGTAGAGGTGGTCGACGTCTGCGGGGCAGCTCGCGAGGCCCGCCGCGTTTGTCGCTGACTTCCCATATGATTTGAAAGACGCTGTTATACCAGTCCACGAAAGCTTTGACTCCGTGGGTCTTTCGCGTCGGCGCAGTTCGTGATTCTCTTGGCCGAGTGATTCGGCAGGAGGGTTTTGATGACG
>JAYTQI010000343.1:0-8258 GCA_043746825.1 Hyphomicrobium sp.
CTCAATGCGTCCAGCTGCCTTTGCGGCCGAAGCGGAAATTATCGCTGTAGGATTTTTTGGCCGACAACCGGGGCTTGGGCTCAGAGACCGTATAGGCTAGGCCATTGCGGCTGGCGTAGGCGATGGCCTCGTCCTTGCTAGCAAACTCAAGACGGATTTGCTGGCGCGTATCGGATGAAGCGGTCCAGCCCATCAGTGGCTCAAGCTCCGGGCGGTTGCCGGGTTCGAATTCCAGCACCCAGTCTTTGGTGCGCGCTTCGCCGGACTGCATCGCGGTTTTGGCAGGCTTGAAGATGCGAACCGTCATCAGGAAACCCCAAGAATGCCGCGTGCGCAACAGGCTGAAAAAAATATGGTCGGGGCGACAGGATTTGAACCCACGACCCTCTGCTCCCAAAGCAGATGCTCTACCAGGCTGAGCTACGCCCCGACACTTGAGTGGAGGCATTTGCAGGTTTAGCGGGCGCAGGTCAAGGGACAAGGCCGCACGGACTTAATGATTGGGCCCTGAAGCGCCAAAAACGCCATGCCGCACCTTGTCGCCGGGCTTAATGCCAAGGCGCTCCGCTGCGCCGCCCGCCAGCTCAAGCACGGCGGCGGCAGGGCCCCCAGAGGCAATCACTCTGTCTGATAACGGCTCGGCCTTAACCTCTATGCGATGGATGACCCCGTCGGCGCGAATGAACAGCATGTCGAGCGGAATGTAGGTGTTGTGCATCCACATTGTGATGTCGCGCTCGGGCCCATAAAAAAACAGCATGCCTTCGCCGTCGGCAAGCTGGGTGCGAAACATCAAGCCCAGGGCTTTTTCCTGATCGCTATCGGCAACCTCGATTTCTAGCGTGCGCGACGCTTCGCCAGACGCTGGTTCAATCTGAAGCCGGTCGGTCCGCATCCGGGCCACTGCTTCAGGCGCGCAGCTCAAAATCAAACTCATGACAGCACTACAGGAAATAAGAAAAAGGGCCGCAAGATTGGCAGCCCTTTTTTGAATTTGCTTTGACACGGCGTTGATCCTTCGCGGTCAGATGCCGAGCGCGATCAGTTTTTGGCCGGCAAACCGTTTGGCACGCCGTCGGGACGAAGTTCTGCGGCCATACAGCCCTTGCAGCCCATACCCCAGCGGACTTGAACGATTTGCCCAGGCCTCAGCTCCGTAAAGCCGAACCGGCGCAGGGTTTCCATATGGCAGAAAATATCGGCCGTACCCTCGCCCCGTGTCAAGAAGCCAAAGCCCCTGACGCGGTTAAACCATTTGACGTAAGCGCGTTCCCAGTCACTCTCAGGAATGACTATGACGTGCGTACGTTGTGGCAACTGAGACGGATGGATCGCCGTGCTTTCGTCCATAGCGAGAATGCGGAAAGCCTGCATGCCCTTAGGACGTTTGAGAACTTCGCAGTGAATGCGCGCGCCCTCATAAGCGGTCTGAAAACCACCCGCTCTCAAGCACGTCACGTGCAGAAGGATATCAGGTAATCCGTTGTCGGGAACAATGAATCCATAGCCTTTGGACGCATCGAACCATTTGATCGTGCCAGCAATCTCGAAGACCTCGAGACCAGCCTCATCCAAACCTTCCGATCCGCCAACCAACAGCTGACCGAAATCCGGAAAGTCCGGACCTTTGGAATCCCCCATATGCAGTACCCCGCTTACTTTAGTCTTTGACAATTAGACGATGCGCCATGATCGCGAACCTGCCTCATTTAAACTCTGAAGAGCCCTCTTCAGTTCAAACAAGAACCAGTTGAGCAACACAACGCTCAACCACAATAACACTCGCGCCACGCTCGGCTAGGGAGAAATTTAACCAAGAGCATTACCTGCCATGCGAAAGTCCCCCAATCCACATTGAAGCGCGTGTCTAAACTTTTGAAAACGCGTGACTATCAAGCATCGAAATCTATCCCCAACTTAAGCCGCGAAGATTTTTGCACATGCCCATTTTCTCCGTGTGAGTAAACTAGAATCCGGGTGCAGATGGCCGCGAATGCGCGAATCACCCCGAGCCTTGATTCGCTTATGCATACGCTGCCAACCACCGCTGCTCAGCTTGGCAGTTATCCAA
Organism: Hyphomicrobium sp.; assembly: GCA_043746825.1. Lineage (GTDB taxonomy): Bacteria > Pseudomonadota > Alphaproteobacteria > Rhizobiales > Hyphomicrobiaceae > Hyphomicrobium_B. Next base: position 2,072 of record JAYTQI010000343.1, read on the forward strand.
CGGTCATCCACCGCTTGTGCCGGAAAACAAAAGTCAGGTTGTCGCAGCATGGATCATTTTGCATTACCCGAAGGCCTTGCCTGTGGCCAAAAATCCACGTTGCCACTTGCCTGTTGGTGCGTGAGCCCTTAGCTCAAACCAAGATGCAGCCTCATTCAAGACCGGAAAGAACAGTTCATGCGCTATTTGCACACCATGGTTCGCATCAGCGACTTCGATAAAAGCTTGGAATTTTACTGCAACAAGCTTGGCCTCAAGGTCATCCGGCGCGTCGAAAATGACAAGGGGCGCTTCACGCTGATCTTTTTAGCCGCGCCCGAAGATGAGACCCGCGCCGTTGCCGAAAAAGCGCCCATGCTGGAGCTGACGTACAATTGGGACCCGGAAAATTATGGCTCAGCCCGCAACTTCGGCCACCTCGCCTTTGTGGTCGATGACATCTATGCGGTTTGCGAGCGCTTAGAAAAAGCTGGCGTCACCATCAACCGCCCGCCCCGCGACGGTTATATGGCGTTCGTGCGCTCACCTGATCTCGTGTCGATTGAGCTGCTGCAAAAGGGTAATGCCTTGGCGCCCAAAGAGCCTTGGACATCGATGCCCAACACGGGGTCGTGGTGAGCGATTGGCGCGATGGCCTCAAGCCTCTTGGGATCCATGACCAGCGCGATGTTGCGATCATCGGTGCCGGACCTTCTGGACTCATCGCGGCCGAGGTGCTGGCAACCGTTGGTCATCGCGTGATAATCTATGACCGCATGCCCTCTCCCGCCCGCAAATTCCTGCTGGCCGGGCGTGGCGGGCTGAACCTGACGCATAGCGAACCACTCAATGTTTTCTTGTCCCGTTACGGCAATGACGCGGCTGCCATCTGCAAGGCCGTCACGGCCTTTCCGCCGTCTGAATTGATCGCATGGGCCGAGGGCCTGGGCCAAGAAACTTTCAGGGGCTCTAGCGGACGCATCTTTCCCAAAGCCATGAAAGCCTCGCCGTTATTGCGGGCTTGGCGGAAACGCCTCGATCAACTTGGCGTTCAGTTGGCGGCGCGCCACACGTTTTTGGGGTTTGCGCCGGATGCAGGCGTAGAGATTGAAAAACCCAGAGGTGAGCGGAACATTCTCAAGCCCCACGCGACGCTGTTGGCATTGGGCGGCGCCAGTTGGCCCAAGCTCGGCTCTGATGGCCAATGGGTGGCACCGCTGGCCGAAGCAGGCATTTCGGTTGCGGCCTTGCAAGCCGCGAACACTGGAGTTCATGCGGCCTGGTCAGCAATCTTCGTGCAGAAGTTTGAAGGACAGCCCCTGAAGCGCATTGCAATTGAGGCTGGCGGCGAACATGTGCGCGGCGAAGCCGTTATCACAAAGACAGGGCTAGAAGGCGGCGCCATCTACGCCTTGTCACGCCCGATACGCGTAGCCGTTGCGACAGGCCATTGCGAATTGATAATCGATCTTACGCCCGATCTTGCGCAAGACGAACTCAGCAAACGTCTACGCAACGGCAAGCCGAAAGACAGTCTGTCAAATTTGCTTCGCAAAGCTGCCGGTCTATCTCCCGCCGCAATCGGCTTATTGCGCGAACAATCTGAACCTTTGACCCGCGATCCTGACGTCCTCGCACAGCGCATAAAATCCGTTCATCTCGCGGTCCATGGCGTTGCTGGCCTCGAGCGCGCGATCTCGACAGCGGGCGGCGTGACACTTTCCCAACTCGACGCGGGCAACATGCTCAAGTCCCTGCCCGGCGTTTTCGTGGCCGGAGAAATGCTCGACTGGGAGGCTCCAACAGGGGGTTACCTGCTGCAAGCGTGCTTCGCGACCGGGGTTCAGGCTGGACGTGGGATTGCGCGCTGGCTAAATCCGTGAGATCGCGGATGCACGGCATGGGCGGTTAGGGCTAAAAACCATGCCCCGAAAAGACAGATATGGGTATTTAATTCCTAACATGTATTGTTATAGGATTTTCATTCTAATTTTATTTGTCGCATCCTCTTTTATGCGGAATGAATTTCTATTATGTTGATGACTGACCGGAGGAATCCATGACTTTGATCGATGCCTTCCCCAGCGGCCATAGCCGGGCGAGGGAAGCCAAACTTGAGCCCATTCCTGAAGCCGCAGTCCGCGCGATCGCAGCCAGACTCGACGCAGAGCTTTCAGCGCTGCCCGCGCTCGAAGATCGATTGCGCCTCATTGCGCGCGAAATCCCGGGCCGCGTCACCTTCTCGACCAGCCTTGGCATTGAAGATCAGGCTGTCACCCACGCCATCGCCACGACCGGCGCGAAGATCGACGTATTTACCCTCGACACCGGCCGCCACTTTCCAGAAACCCTCGACACACTTTTCGAAACAGAAGGCAAGTATGGCCTCAAAATTCGCGTCATGTTTCCGGACGCTAAAGAGGTTGAGGAGCTCGTAGACCGCGACGGGATTTACGGCTTCCGTTACGCGATTGAGAACCGCAAAGCCTGCTGCAATGTTCGCAAGGTTCGTCCCTTAAATCGGGCACTTGAGGGGGCTTCCGGCTGGATTACAGGGCTTCGGCGCGAGCAATCGCAGGACCGCGCCCATGTGCCGTTTGCCGCCTACGATTCCGTCCAAAAACTGATCAAACTGAACCCAATTGCCGATTGGCCACTGGCGCAGTTGGAAGCCTATATCGCGACCCACAAGATCCCCATCAATGCCCTGCACGCCCAGGGTTTTCCCTCAATAGGCTGCCAGCCGTGCACCCGCGCTATTCAGCCCGGAGAAGATAATCGCGCTGGCCGCTGGTGGTGGGAGAACGAAAATGGCAAAGAGTGCGGGCTGCATAACCGCCCGGCTGGCAAGGAATAGCTAAGATGAACGCGTCACCGTCCCATCTCGATCTGCTCGAGGCCGAGAGCATTCACATCTTCCGAGAGGCCGCGGCGCAATTCCGTAAGCCGGTGCTGATGTATTCGATCGGCAAAGACTCAACCGTCCTGCTCCATCTCGCACGCAAAGCCTTCTGGCCGCAAAAGCTGCCCTTCCCCTTACTCCATATTGATACGACCTGGAAGTTTAAGGACATGATCGCGTTCCGCGACAAGACGGTCAAAAACTTCGGGCTCGATCTCATTGTCCACACTAACGCCGACGGCTTGGTGAAAAGCATCAACCCGATTGATTATGCGCCCTCCATCTACACCGATGTCATGAAAACGGCGGCTCTGAAACAAGCGCTCGACAAGCATGCTTTCGACGCAGCCTTCGGTGGCGCCCGCCGCGATGAAGAAGCCAGCCGCGCCAAGGAACGGGTGTTTTCGTTCCGCGCTGCAGGTCATCGTTGGGACCCGCGCAAACAGCGCCCCGAATTGTGGAATCTGTTGAATGGCCGCCTCGGCACAGGGGAGACTGTCCGCGTTTTCCCGCTCTCCAACTGGACCGAGCGCGATGTCTGGCGTTACATCATCCGTGAAAAGCTCGATGTTGTGCCGCTCTATCTCGCCGCTGAGCGCCCTACCATTTTGCGCAACGGCCAATTGCTGATGGTTGATGATGAGCGCTTGAAGCCAAAAGCTGGCGAAGAAATCAAGATGCGCTCAATCCGCTTCCGCACGCTGGGGTGCTATCCCCTGACTGCGGCGGTTGAATCGGCCGCGGCCGATATCGAAAGCGTCGTCGCCGAAACGCTGTCGGCCCGAACCTCTGAACGCCAAGGCCGCCTCATCGATCACGATCAGGCCGGCGCGATGGAAAAGAAGAAACAAGAAGGCTATTTCTGATGACCGCTGTTGGGGCACTGAAAAAGAAGACAGAGAACCACGTCCAACCGGATGTGCGGCTTGGATCATCGACGGCCGTTGCGCGCGATCTCGACGGCATCGTGCACATTCTCACCTGCGGCTCGGTGGACGACGGCAAGTCGACCTTGATTGGCCGCCTGCTGTGGGACGCCTCCGACCTCTACGATGACCAGCGCGCCACGATTGAAAAATCCGACCGCCGCGCCGGTGGCACCGATCAGCCGGATTTTTCCCTTCTCGTTGACGGCCTGGTGGCTGAGCGCGAACAGGGCATCACCATCGACATCGCTTGGCGCTATTTCGATACCGAGAAGCGCCGCATCGTCATCATTGATAGCCCGGGCCACGAACAATATACCCGCAACATGGCATCAGGCGCTTCTCACGCCGACATCGCCATCATGCTGGTTGATGCCCGCTCTGGCATTAAAAAGCAGACGCGCCGCCACGCTGCCATTCTCGATCTAGTTGGCGTTAAGCGGGTGATCCTGGCCGTCAACAAGATGGATCTTGTTGACTGGTCAGAAGAAAAATTCCGCAAGATCGAAGCTGATTTCAGAACCCTGTCCTGGAAATTTGGATTCTGGGAAGCGCTTGTCATCCCTGTTTCTGCCGTCACCGGCGATAACGTCGCTACCCGCTCAACTGCGATGCCTTGGTACAAAGGCGACTATCTTCTCGAGCACCTCGAAAAGCTGCCGAGCCGCGGCTCGCTTTCGGGCGGGGCATTCCGCTTGCCTGTCCAAGCTGTCCTGCGCGATGGCCGCGATTTCCGCGGCCTTGCAGGGTCGATCTCGTCGGGCGGCATCAAGGTCGGCGATATTGTTGTGGACGCCTTGAGCGGCAAGAGCGCCCGGGTCGAACGCATCGCCACGATGGATGGCGATTTGCCGTCCGCAACCTCAGGCCAAGCGGTCTCTCTGCAGCTCGACGCTGACATCGACGTGGCGCGCGGCGCTGTATTGTCTTCGCTCGAGTCACGTCCGATTGCCGCCCACAGCATTGAAGCTCGTATGGTCTGGCTGTCGGAAACAGCTTTCGACCCGCGTGCCGGCTATCTGTTGCGGACGGCAACAGACTTAGCGCCAATTTCCACGCTTGAGATCAAAGCGCTGCTAGAGCTTGAAACGCTGACCGCGCGGCCGTCATCGGCTTGTGGCGTCAATGACATTGCAGTCGCCCACATTGCGCTTGGCCGCGCAGTTGCCGTTGATTTGTTCTCTGATCTCTCAGGCACTGGCAACTTTCTGGTTGTGGACGCGATTACTGGGGCATCCCTGGCCGCTGGCGTCGTCACCGCCGTCAATGCCAAACCTGATTCGCGCGAGACCCATCAGTTCGTCCTAACGCGTGAAATGCTGGCACGCGGTCTTTGCCGTGATCTGGGCACGACCGGAGCTGAGCGCGAGGAATTTTTGCGGCGCGCCAATGAGGCGGCCCTGATCCTGCGTGCGGCAGGCGTTTCGGTCAAAATCGAGGCTATTCCGCCACCCAACGACGACCTCGATCCCGGGCTCTAATCCTTCAACCAGGCGGCACGCTTATGTGGGAAGATTTTCTGCTTTACATGGCAGTTGGTTTGGCTGCGCAGATGGTCGATGGGGCCATCGGCATGGCCTACGGCGTCACCACAAGTTCGATGCTCTTGAGCTTTGGGATCCCGCCTGCCACCGCGAGCGCATGTGTGCACGCAGCTGAAACCGTAACAACCGGCGTGTCGGGACTTGCGCATTGGAAACTCGGCAATATCGATAAGAAACTGGTCGTCCGGCTTGCAATCCCTGGCATGATTGGCGGCATGGCCGGAGCTTACGTTCTCTCCAACATTGATGGCACGCGAATTAAGCCGTTGGTTGCAGCCTACCTTCTTGTCATGGGAGCTTACATCCTTTGGCAAGCACTCCGGCCTGCACCTGAAAACCGCAATCCGCCCGAAAACGTCGCGCCTCTTGGTCTTGTTGGCGGCTTCATGGACTCGATTGGCGGCGGCGGCTGGGGACCAATCGTGACAACCACGCTGATCGGACGCGGCGCGGCGCCACGCTATGCCATCGGTTCCGTCAATCTTGCAGAATTCTTCGTGACACTGACGATTTCAGCGACATTCCTGTTCACCATCGGTCTCGAACTTTGGCCGATCATCACCGGCCTGATCGCGGGCGGTGTGATTGCGGCGCCTTTTGCTGCACTAGTGACAAAGCATCTGCCCGATAAGCCTCTGATGATCCTTGTGGGTTGTGTCATCGTCCTGCTCAGCCTTCGAACCCTTCTCACTGCACTGCACTAAGTAAATCCATTGAACTTTAAGCCAAACTCGCCTACCCCAGTCCGCCAGCAGATGAGAACAGCCAGAGCCACATGTTAGATACTTCACTCCTCGACGTGTGGCCCTTGATCGTGGCTGGCGGCTTTGTCGTCG
>JAYTQI010000344.1:0-1608 GCA_043746825.1 Hyphomicrobium sp.
GTGGAGGGCGTCACCAATCTGTCGCAGCCGCTGCGCTATTACGCCTCCGATCAAGTGCATTCCTGCCACCAGAAAGCTATGGAAGCGCTCGGCCTCGGCAGCCGCGCGCTGGTTCATGTCGCGTCGGACGAAAATTTCCGCATGGACATCACAGCTTTGGAAAAGGCCATTTCCGATGACCGCGCCGCTGGCATGAAACCGGCCTGCGTCATCGCCACCGCAGGCACGACCAATACCGGCTCGATTGACGATTTGAAGGTGATTGGCGATTTCTGCCGCCGAGAGGGCCTATGGTTCCATGTCGACGGCTGCATCGGCGCGCTGATCCGCATTGCACCGGAAAATTGCGGATTGGTGGACGGGCTCGAAACGGCGGATTCGTTGGCACTCGACCCGCATAAATGGCTGCATGCGCCATTTGAGGCGGGCTGCGCCCTGGTGCGTGACCGCAATCTGCACTTTTCCACTTTTGCGCTGCATGGGGACTATCTTGAAGAAAAGCCGCGCGGCGTCGCCGCCGGGGAATATTTGTTCGACTATGGATTTGAGCTGTCGCGCGGTTTCAAAGCGCTGAAAATCTGGATGTCGCTGAAAGAGCATGGCACGGAAAAGTTCGGGCGGTTGATCGACCAGAACATCGCGCAGGCGAACTATCTGACCCGCCTCATTGACGTTGAGCCCCACCTCGAACGGATGGCGCCAACAGCCATCAACATCGTCTGTTTTCGCTATCGTATGGAAGGCGCGGACGAAGCGGCGCACCGGGCGCTCAACACCGAAATCATGCTGCGCCTGCAAGAGGCGGGCACCGCCGTGATGACCGACACGACCATTCATGGCCGCCACTGCCTGCGCGCCGCGATCAATAACCACCGCACGCGGCGCGAGGATCTCGATTTGCTGGTCAGCGAAGTTGTAAAGCTGGGGCGCGAACTTGCGCTCGCGCAGGTGTGATCGGTCGGCGCGATGGCCAATATGGCCGGGCAGACCGTGGCGCGGAATGCCATGGCAGGCGTCGATGGACGGGCGGATGGCGCGACCCACCCTGCCGCAGTCCTGATTTCAGTCAATGCGAATTCTAGCCTCTCAACGGCCCAACCGATGCGCGTTCGACCAATTGGCATTCCACTTTGACCTGATCCCTGCGCCCGCCCGGCCGTTTGGCGTGGTCGATGAGATATTCGACGGCCCGCATGCCCATTTCAAAATGCGGCAGCAAAATCGTTGTGAGGGGCGGGCGGGCGAACTGGGCGATCTCACGGTCGTCATAACCCATTACGGCGACATCCTGAGGAATGCGAAGCCCCATTTCCTTTAGCGCCTCATAACAACCGAGCGCCATCAGGTCATTGGCGCAAAAAATGGCGCTGGGCGGATGATCGAGCGCCATAAGCGCGCGGGTCTGCTCATAGCCTGCCGACGGCTCCCAATTGCCGGGGCGAACCAAGGCGGGATCATAGGCGATCTCTGCCGAGGCCAGCGCGTGCCGGTAACCCTTGAGGCGGTCGCGCGAGGCATGCATCCAGACCTCGCCCTCAATCATGCCAATGCGCCGATGCCCGTCCTTGATGAGACGCTGTGTTGCGGTGTCGCCGCCCAGCACTTCGC
>JAYTQI010000345.1:0-8232 GCA_043746825.1 Hyphomicrobium sp.
CCAAGGTCAGCAAGCCGGTCGTCCCACCGCGCGCACACCGGCTCAGGAACAATTGCAACCTGCTTGGGCGCAGCAGCCAGGCCAGGCTCAGTGGAGCCAGGCGCCGCAAACTCAGCAACCCGCGCCAAATGGATTTGCCCCGAACCAAGGCTATGGCCAGCAGGGCTATCCACAACAGGCTCCTGCGTTCGGGCAAGGACAAGATTATCAATATCCGCAACACGCGGGCGAGCCCCACTACGCTAACGGGCTAGCCGCTAATCCCAATCCCTACGCCCCGCAATTTGAACCCTATGTGGCAGCCGCGCCGCAGCCATCCGCGCGTCCTGTGACGCAGCCCGTATATCAGCAGCCAGCTTATGCGCCGCAGGCTCAGCAGGGTTATGGCAATCCTGACCCGCGCGTTCAGACGGCCAGCCAGTGGCCAGCGCCCGGGCAAGATCCACGCGGCTTCGATCTCGGTGGCTACGCGCCGCCTAATCAGCAGCCGCAAACGGCCGCATATCGTCCGCACGAATATGCTCAGGAGCAAGAGCCGTCTCTCGCCGATTGGAACCAGCCTCAGCATGGCTATCAAGGTGAGGCCGGATATCAGGGCACTGATGAGGCTGGTTTTACTCAAGCTGCTGGTGGCGAGCTCGATCCCGCCTTTGGCGATGAAGATGGCCAAGATTACGAGACGGATGAGCCACGCAGTGGCCGCCGCCCGATGAAGCTTGTTGCGGCACTGGCCTGCGCGATTTTGGTCGGCGGCGGCATGGCCTATGGCTACAAGAAATTTTTGGGCTCTTCGCCCACCGGCGAGCCGCCAGTCATCAAAAGCGCCAACGAGCCATCAAAAATCAAACCCGCTGATGCGGGTGGTAAACAGTTTGCCCACACCGACAGCAAGATCATGGGCCGCTTGGGCGATGGCTCTATCGCGCCCGTTGGCGAAATGGATGCGAACGGCACGCGCAAGGTGCCGACCCTGGTTGTTGGCCGCGACGGCAGCATCCAAGCGCCAGCTGCTTCTGAGGCTACGCCCGCTCAAGCTGCCGTTTCGGTACCCGGCATGACTGTGGTTGATGCGCTCGGCATCAACAATCGCGCACCGGCAGCTGTCGCCGCTGCTGCTGCCAATGTGCCAGCACCTGCTCAGGCCGCGCCGCAGAAATTGGTTATTGCCGCGCCGGCTGCGCTAGCGAAGCCAATAACCATTGCAAAGGCCATTCCTGCCCCGCAAGCAACCGGCAGCATCGAGCAAGATGCAGCGGCGCCTGCTCCTGCTGCCGCTCCGGCGCCAAAAAAAGTCGCCAAAAAGGCCCCCGTGAATGATGCATTTGCTCCGGCAACCACTGCGGCCGCGCCCGTTGCCGCTGCTGCCCCAGCATCAAATTCTGTCGCAACGACAGGTAACGGTGCGAACGGTTTCGTGCCGGTCCTGGCGTCCATTCCCCGCTCCGATTCTAGCCGCATGGATGCGCTCAAGCGCTTTGCCGATATGCAGCAAAAGTACGGGACCGTGCTTGGTGGCAAGACACCGGATGTGGCGGAAGCCAACCTTGGCGCCAAGGGCATGTATCATCGCCTTGTTGTTGGCCCGCCGGGTTCCCGCGAGCAGGCCAATTCGCTGTGCACTCAGCTCAAATCGCAAGGTTACGCGGATTGCTGGGTGACGTCCTACTGATGGGCGCATGCTTTTATTTGCAGAAATTTGGCGGCCGGCATCATGTGCTGGCCGCTTTTGTTATAAGTGCTCCGTGGCAAGCAAACGGGATACGAGATGACGGCAGCACTGATCACCGGCGTGGCAGGCGAAACGCTCAGCGAAGCCGAGCGGGCATTTTTCAGAGACGTGCGCCCGGTTGGGCTGATCTTGTTTGCGCGCAATTGCAAATCTGCCGATCAAATCCGCGCCCTTGTTGACGAGGTGCGCGCCGCCGCTGGCGTTGAATCATTTCTTGTGCTGATCGATCAGGAAGGCGGGCGGGTGCAGCGCTTGAAGCCGCCCCTCGCCCGGATTCTTCCCCCGGCAGCCGCATATGGCACGCTCTACAGACATGATCAGATCGCGGGCCGTGCCGCAGCTTTTGCCGCCGCGCGGTTTGCGGCTGAGGAGTTACGCGCACTTCACATCAACACAAACTGCGCGCCAGTGCTCGATATGCCAGTGCCGGGTTCGCATCAGATTATCGGCGACAGGGCTTACGGCGTCTCCGTTGACCAGATCGTTGATCTGGCGCGCGAGGCCGCCAACGGCTTGATAGCGGGTGGGGTGGTGCCGGTCATCAAGCATATTCCCGGGCATGGGCGCGCCACTGCCGACAGCCATTTCGATTTGCCGGTTGTTGAGACGGCGCACAGCGAACTGGTGGTGAGTGATTTTGCGCCCTTCAAAGCGCTCGCCCACATGCCAGCCGCGATGACCGCGCATGTGGTGTACACGGCCATCGATAAATCAGCCCCCGCCAGCACGTCGGAGATTGTCACCCGCGATGTTATCCGTGACGTGATCGGTTTCGAAGGCCTGTTGATGAGCGATGATCTAAGTATGAAGGCTTTGCGGGGCCCGATGCGCGAGCGCGCCGAATCAGTCATCCGGGCGGGCTCCGATGTGGCACTTCACTGCAACGGCGATCTGGTTGAGATGCGCGCGGCGGCTGAAGGCGTGCCAGTTTTAAAAGGAATCGCTTTGCGGCGCCTCGAATCCGCGTATGCGGTGACCAAGCGCAGATTAGCCTTTGATGTGGCAGAAGCAGAACGTTTACTAACGCTGGCGGAAAGCCACCACCAAGCTGGCCCTGAATCAGTGTAGTGTTGAGGTTCGAGACACTCTGATGACGTGCCGTAATTTCCCGATTGGATCATGAATAGCGAGCCCACCAACCAACCGGTCCATGATGCCTCAGGCTGGGAAGCGCCCGGGATTGAGGACTTGCCCGCCCGCGCGGACGCATTTCTGGTGGACGTTGATGGCTTTGAAGGGCCGCTTGATCTCCTCCTCGCGCTGGCGCGCACGCAAAAGGTCGATCTCGCCAAGATTTCGATCCTTGGACTGGTCGAGCAATATCTGAAATTCATCACCGATGCCCAGAAGGTCAAGCTGGAGCTGGCGGCTGACTATCTTGTCATGGCGGCATGGCTCGCGTATCTCAAATCACGCCTGCTGCTGCCGAAAGAAAAAGAAGATCCCGATACCACCAGCGCTGAAGAGCTGGCGCAGCGTCTCGCCTTCCGCTTGATGCGCTTGGACGCGATGCGCAATGCCGCAGCGCAATTGATGACGCGAAAGCGCTTAGGCCGCGATGTGTTTCAGCGTGGCCAGCCTGAGACCGTCAAGACAACGCGTGATACGACCTACACAGCCGAAGTTTACGATTTGCTCAAGGCTTATGCTGATCAGCGCCGGCGTACTATCAAAGTTGTGCACGTTGTCAAAGCCCGCAAGGTCTGGTCGATTAAGGACGCGCGTCAGCGGCTCGAAAAATTGATTGGGGCGAGCGCGGGTGATTGGACCCAGCTTGATCTGTTCCTTGAGCAGTATTTGCCCAAGGGCGAAGAGGAGCGCAGTGCAGTGGCAAGCTCTTTTGGGGCGACCTTAGAAATGGCGCGCGAGGGCCTGGTTGAAATTCGTCAAGATGAGCCTTTCTCGCCCATTTACATGCGCCGCCGCCAGCCGGGAGCTGCTTGGGAAAAGGCCGGTTAACGGGCTTTTGTGTTTTGGGGTTGAGCGGCGTCGCTGAAGGATTATATGGGGGCTAAGATAAGCCAATGGTTCCGCCGAGATTAACACTGGTGTCGGATAATTCGCGTGATAGGGACGATGACGACGCGTCCGAAACGGGCAGGGACGGCCACTCGGCCGCCTCCAATCCTGTGAGCTATGCTGACCCGGAAGCCGCGGTGGATCATTTGGCCGCCCAAGCTAAGCGCGAGAAACTGCGCCGTCTTGAGGCCGCGCTGTTTGCCGCGAGCGCGCCGCTTGACGCCAAATCGCTAGCGAAAAATCTGGATGATGGCGGCGACGTGGAGGCGCTGCTCGTTGAGCTGCAGGCGCAGTATCAAATGCGTGGCGTCAATCTGCTGAAAGTCGCTGGTAAATGGGTATTCCGCACCGCCGATGATCTCTCATATTTGCTTGAGCGCCAGACCAGCGAAGAGCGCAAGCTCTCCAAAGCCGCTCTTGAGACGCTGGCGATCATCGCCTATCACCAGCCCGTGACGCGCGCGGAGATCGAAGAAATCCGTGGCGTCTCGACCTCATCAGGCACACTCGACGTCTTGATGGAAACAACCTGGATTCGCCCGCGTGGCCGCCGCCGTGCGCCGGGCCGCCCGATCACGTATGGCACGACGGACGTTTTCCTGACCCACTTCGGGCTGGACACGATCAAAGATTTGCCAGGACTTTCCGATCTCAAAGCTGCGGGCTTGCTGGATGGTAATCTGCCGCCAGGGTTCACAGTGCCGGAGCCAACCGACGTTGCAGCGTTGATGCCGGACGAGCTGCCTCTTGAAGACGATCCTGAAGACGTGGCCGAGACGCAGGACGACTTGCCCTTGCATGACGAGGATGAGGCCGCTACTCCGGAGAAACCTGACGTAGTTGAGTAGTGGAGGCAGCCGCTTCCTGGGAAGCCGTTGTTCCAAGGTGTAATGCGTGACGTCGAACCCAACCGGCAAAATCTCACCTGATAAAAGCATCGGGACGCAGAGCCTCAGGGCCCGTGCAGCTGCAACATTTGCAGCCCGGTTGACACTTGAGGGCGTGGCTCGAAATTACGGAGAGACAGCCGCGCTCAACGGCGTTGACCTCGACGTGGCGCCTGGAGAAATCGTTTGCCTGCTCGGCCCATCTGGTTGCGGCAAGACCACCTTGCTGCGGGTGATTGCGGGCATCGAGAAGCCGTCATCAGGCCGGGTCTTAATCAACGACCGCGAAGTGGCGGGGCCCTCGAAGTTTGTACCGCCTGAGAACCGCAGCGTCGGCCTGATGTTTCAGGATTTTGCGCTGTTTCCGCATCTCAATGTCGTCGATAACGTCGCTTTTGGTTTGAAGGCGCTGCCCAAGGCCGATGCGGAGCGCGCGGCGCGGGCAATTCTTGAGCGCGTGGGCTTAACTGCGCAAGCTGAAGCCTATCCATCCACACTGTCGGGTGGTCAGCAGCAGAGAGTGGCGTTGGCGCGCGCCATTGTTCCGCGCCCTGCCGTCATGCTGATGGATGAGCCGTTCTCGGGGTTGGACGTGCAATTGCGCGACGCCATGCAGGAAGAAACTTTGTCGCTTTTGCGCGAGACGCGCGCCACATCGCTGATTGTGACGCATCATCCTGAGGAAGCCATGCGCCTTGGCGACCGCATCGCGGTGCTGCGGGATGGTGCCATTTTGCAATTAGGGCAGGCTGAGCAACTTTACCGCGATCCGGCCAGTCTTTTTGTTGCGCGCATGTTCTCTGAGATCAATGAAATCCGCTCCCGTGTCAAATCGGGACGCGTTGCAACGGCGGCAGGGAGTTTTCCGGCGCCTGGTCTGATAGATGGCGCGGAAGCCGTTATCTGTATTCGTGAACGCGGCATCACGCTGGAGCGCTCATCAAATGGCGCGAAAGTTGGACTCAAAGGCCGTATTCTGGAGCGCAAGTTTTTGGGCGATCTTGTGCGCCTGGATGTAGCCGTTGAGGGTTTTGAGCAGCCTTTGAAGGTCCGTGTCTCGGAAAAAGACATGGTGCCGAAAGGCACGGAAGTCCGTATCGCCATCGAGCCGGGCGGGGTTCTGGTGTTTCCCTGCGATTTGAGTGGCGGGGCTTGAAGTTAAGGTTGCTGGGGCTGTTGAGCCTAAAGTCGGGCGTAACTTGCTCACCACTGGCAGTTCTGCGATAGTGGGCCCATGTACAGCCGTGCCAGATCGTGGCCGGCGTTCTCGTTCAAAGGCTGTTGAAATGCTCTCTTCGCAACACATACTCCTGCTTATGATCGTGGCGCTCCTGCTGTTTGGGCGCGGGAAAATTTCCGAGCTCATGGGCGACGTCGCCAAAGGCATCAAGAGCTTCAAGAAGGGCATGGCCGAGGATGACGAGGTTGCAAAACCTTCAGCATCGCCTCGCACCATCGACAATGAAGCCGCTCGGACCGATGCCAGCAAAAACGGCACCAAGACAGGCTGAGTAATCTCCGGCGCGCGCGCCCCGTGTGCCCCGCCGCTTGCAAAGACTAGGGCAAGCCTGATGTTTGATATCAGCTTCGGCGAGCTTCTCATTCTCGCAATCGTGACCTTGGTCTTTGTCGGACCAAAGGATCTGCCCGTCTTCTTGCGCGCGATTGGCAAGTACGCCGGCATCATCCGCCGCCAGGCAGCGGAAATCCGCAGCCAGTTTGATGAGGCGATGCGCGAAGCTGAACTCGACTCCATGAAGAAGGAAGTCGAGAGCATGCAGAAGACTGTCAATACCGAGGTTATGGGGGCAGAGGCGGCTGTGAAAGACGCAAGCCAAGCCTCGATGTTCGATCCAACATTAATCACCAGTCCGCCGGTCCCAAATCCGTTTGTAAACGGCACGCCGCTGGCTGCCAGCACACCCGCCGTAGAGCCGCACGTCGCTGAGGCAGTGCATCCGACACCAAGTACACCGGCCATTCTCCCGGACATGACCGCACCAGTGAAGATGGAGACCTGAACTGGTGCTAGAGAAACTCAGCAATGCAGGCACCAAGCCCGATGGCCATGACGACATCGAGGCCAGCAAAGCGCCGCTGATCGAACATCTCATTGAGCTGCGCTCGCGCTTAATCTGGGCGTTATGCGCGTTCTTTGTGATGTTCCTGGTGTGCTTTTATTTCGCAGGCCATATCTACAATGTGCTGGTGTGGCCGTATGAGTGGGCCTCGGGCGATAATGGCGTGCGCTTGATTGCAACGCATTTTCTCGAGCAAATCATGACGCAAATGCGCCTGGCGCTGTTTGGCGCTGGGTTCTTGTCGTTTCCGGTTGTCGCCACGCAGATTTATAAGTTTGTGGCACCTGGACTCTACAAGAATGAGCGCGGCGCATTTCTCCCCTACCTGATCGCGACGCCGGTGCTGTTCACGATTGGCGCGGCGGTTGTGTATTTCATCGCCATGCCCGTGCTGATCAAATTCTCGATCAGCCTCGCACACGCAGGCGGCACGGGCCAGCATCCTGTCGAGCTGATGCCAAAGGTGTCGGAATATCTTTCCCTCATCATGTCACTGATTTTCGGCTTTGGTTTGTGCTTTCAGCTGCCGGTGATTTTGACGTTGCTGGCTAGGGCTGGAATCGTGACGTCAGAAGCGCTGGCCAGTAAGCGGCGTTTTGCGATTGTGGGAATTTTCGCGGCTGCTGCGCTGCTGGCCCCGCCTGATGCGCTGAGTATGGTGGTTATGGCCCTGCCAACGGCGCTGCTCTATGAAGCTTCGATTTTGGCCGTGAAGTATGTCGAGCGCCAGCAAGCGGCCAAGCGGGCGGCGGAAAGCTAACTCGCAATTTTGAAGGGTTTGATCTTGGTTTTGTCGATTTGGCGTTCAGCATGCCAGAGGTCATAAGCCGTCTGCATATTGAGCCACGAGGCGGGGGACTGCTCGAAAAGCAACCCCAATCGGACAGCCATTAAGGGACTGACCGGCTGTTTCTCGGCCAGTAAATCGTAAAGCGCTTGACGCGAAATGCCGAGTGATCGAGCGAACTCAGCTTTGGCGACAGGCATGGCCGGAAGCACGATTTCACGGAGAAACGCACCCGGATGCGTCGGACACCTGTTCGGAGATCTCTTACGCAATTTCAGGCGAGGCATTTAGATTTTCTCCAGTCAAAACTTCGCCATCAATGCAATATCACAAGCTCGCAATTATGCGCCGCTCCTGCCGCATTCGCTTCCCCCTCCCCATCACGCCGAAGGCGTGTCTTCGACACGACGACGGGGAGGGGTTAGGGGGGGGTGAAGAACTAGGCGAGATGAGTCTTTGTTGGGATGAATAAGTGGCTTCAGTTGAAGTACCTCTATGACCAACTGTCGCTGAGCGATCCCCCCACCCCTAACCCCTCCCCGCAGTGGGGGAGGGGAGCACACGAGCCCTCTGACATTGTGCACAAAACATAGGGCCCCATTTTCTGTTGCGGTAAAAGGGGCGCGCTTGTGTTCACTGGACCGCTGATATTCTCCGTCCTATAGACCCTGAGACCTGAAAACATCGCTCGAGGCCCGCCCGTGTTCGACATCAAATGGATCAGAGATA
>JAYTQI010000346.1:0-1605 GCA_043746825.1 Hyphomicrobium sp.
GTCAGGGTGCGATCATAGAGATTGGGCTCGACCTCAACGATGGTCGCGAACTTCAGGCCATCGTACAGCAAGTGCTCGTACATATCGTCGGTCAAAACCCAGACGTGCTTGTGACATAGCAGGACATCGGTCAGCGCCTGGATGTCAGCGGCCGAGTACGCCGCGCCCGTTGGGTTTGACGGCGAGTTAAACACAAACCACTTGGTCTTGGGCGTGATGACTTTTTCAAGCGCTTCCGGGCGCAGCTTGTAGCCGTCCTCAATGCGCGTCTCGGCAAAAACTGGCTTGCCGCCGCCGAGCATAACGATATCGGCATAAGACACCCAGCAGGGTGCTGGCATAATGACTTCATCGCCTGGATTCAAGGTAGCCAACAGCGCGTTATAGAGCACCTGCTTGCCGCCTGTGCCGACAGAGACTTGCGCGGGCTTATAATCGAGGTGGTTTTCGCGCTTGAACTTGGCGCAGATCGCGGCCTTCAATTCCGGGATCCCGTCAACGTCGGTGTATTTGGTCTTGCCGTCATCGAGCGCGCGCTTGGCGGCGTCCTTGATATTTTGCGGTGTGTCGAAATCAGGCTCTCCGGCTGACAGCGAGACGATATCGCGGCCCTGGGCTTTGAGCTGGCGCGCCTTGGTCGAGACGGCAATGGTGGCGGAGGGAGAAATGCGGTTCAAGCTGTCGGCGATAAAGCCCATGGCGTGCGCCTACTTTAAGAAATTTCAGGAGATCGGTTTTCATCTCGCGGTTGCGAAATGAACGGCGCGAAAGCTACGCCCGGCAGCTCTGCCGTGCAATAAGCCCTTTGATCACTACAAAACAGTCTTGCAAAGCGTGGCCCTAAGCCTGGGACAATCGCGCAACAGGTTGAACGCGTTGGCTTCCTTTAAGCAAAAGGACCCGCCAGCGCCACAATACTGGCCAATCCGCGCCCAGATAGCAGGGTCAACTAAATTTTAAGAACTACCTGATCAGGTCCGAGTCGCCACGGAGGAAAAATTGATGACGGTTTTCGAAAATACTGGCCTAGGCCTGCGCCCAATTTCCGGGCAATCTCACATTGCTGAAGCTGCAACCGCTCCTTCAAAGCTCCGCCGCCATTTATTGCGCCCAGCCCTTGATGCCGGGATTGCGATGACTTTTTTTGCCGTTGCCTCAATGACCCTTGCAAGCGCTCCGTCCTCAGCAAGCCCCGGTGTCAATCTCGGGATCGTCCACTTTGCGCCGCCCCAGGCGGCACCATTTACCACCCAAACGCAAACTCAGCTGTTCCAGCCTGCAAATGTTTCCCCAGCTATGTTCAAAGTTGATGTTGGCGCGCGCCGGTTCAGCCAAAAGGCCGAATGGCTGCTGCTTGGGCTGGCCTTTTCGCTGCTGGCCGCCATGAATTTGGCGTTTTTCAGGCACTTGCGCCACGCTTACGCTGATCCACGCAAGCGTTCCGGGAGTAAAAGCTGAAATGGGTTGCAGATCCTTCTCCCCGCCTTTATCCGGTCAAAGCGGTTCTGAGACTTAAGTTTACCTGATAGACAGTCGTCCAAACGCTGACGAATCCCCATATACTCTGCACGACAACAGGAGACATGGCCATGCCGAAGCGGATTT
>JAYTQI010000347.1:0-8192 GCA_043746825.1 Hyphomicrobium sp.
TGTTCCGTTGGTCGTCCAATGCCGGCAAGTTACCGGGCAGCTATAATTTTGCTGGTGTCGCAAATCCCGCTGCCGACGCCATGATCGAGGCGATGCTGGCGGCCAAAACCGAGGGCGAATTTGTCTCGAGTGTGCGGGCGTTGGATCGCGTGCTGCTGTCTGGCGATTATGTCATTCCCCTGTTCTATATTCCGCGCCAGTGGGTGGCGCATTGGGCGCGCCTCAAAAGCCCTGAGAAAACTCCGGTGTTTGGTTACGCTTTCGATACCTGGTGGATCGAGGAGCCCAAATGACGGCGGCGGCAGTGCAACCCTTCAATATGGCGCAGTATTGCATTGGCCGGGCCGCCGCTGAGAGGCCAAATCACACGGCGCTGATTGTCGTCGATGATCCCGCTGCAAAGCCCTCGGAGGTTTGGACGTATCGCGAACTTGAATCCGCGGTGCTCCGCACTGCAGCAGCGCTCAAGTCTCTCGGCCTCGCACCCGGCGCGCGCATTCTGATCCGGCTTGAAAACACCAGCACCTACGCGCTGTTGTTCTACGGCGCTATTGCGGCTGGCTATGTGCCGCTCCCTACATCCACGCAACTGACAGACGCAGACGTGCGATTCTTGCTGACCGACAGCGGAGCCGAGGTCTTTGCCTGCTCTGAGAATTTGTCAATTGAGGGAATTCCGTCAGGTGTGCGCATGCTTTCAAGCGGCGGCATCGAACGCATGATGCGTCAGGCCGATAAAGCAGACTACGCGCCGACTTTGCCAGACGATCCAGCATTCCTCATCTACACTTCCGGCACAACCGCCAATCCCAAAGGCGTGCTGCACGCACAGCGCTCGTGCCTTGGCCGCCGTCCGATGTATCAAGGCTGGTACGGCATCTACGCCCAAGACCGGATGCTGCACGCGGGCGCTTTCAACTGGACCTTCACGCTTGGCACGGGCCTCACCGATCCGTGGGCCAACGGCGCGACATCGATCATGTATACGGGTGAAAAAGATCCAACGCTATGGCCGCATCTCATCCGCGAAACTGGTGCGACACTCTTTGCGGCCGTTCCAAGCTTGTATCGCCAAATCTTGAAATACGCATCTCCCTTACGCGGTGATCTAGGCAGACTGCGTCATGGACTGATGGCGGGCGAAACGCCGCCGCCTGGATTGTTCGATGATTGGGAAGGCGCAACGGGTTTGCCGCTATATGAAGCGCTCGGCATGAGCGAAATCTCCACCTACATTTCAACCGGCCCCAATTGCCCGCGTGTCCCCGGCACCGTCGGGCGTGCGCATCCTGGACGGCGCGTTGCCATTCTCTCAGTCGATGGCGGCGGCACGCCGTTGCCTACCGGCCAAGAAGGCCTGATCGCGGTGCACCGCTCGGATCCTGGCCTGATGCTGCGCTACTGGAACAGGCAGGACGAAGAGGACAGGGTCTATCGCGGAGAGTGGTTCGCGGGTGGCGATATTGGAACCATAGATGCACAAGGCTACGTTACCCATCTGGGACGCGCCAACGACATCATGAAAGCCCTCGGGTACAGAGTGGCCCCTCAAGAGGTCGAGGCCATTATCGCGCTATGCCCAGGCGTTGCCGAAGTTGCCTGCATGGAGATCAAAGCAGGCCACGATATTTCCGTCATTGGGGCCTTCATCGTCAAAGCCCCAGGGGCGGCCCTCAACGCGGATGATGTGCGCCATTTCGCTGCAGGGAAACTGGCGCCCTATAAGACACCAAGAGAAATTATATTTGTCGAAGCCTTACCGCGCACAGCCAATGGCAAGGTCAAACGGGCGGATTTACAGGCTCTGTCAAATGCAGACTGTTCAAACGCATAAAAATCGGGTGGTATGCCGGCATATTGGCGGCTATATTTCGAAAAGCGTATTGGGGGACTACTCATGCTGCAGGAACTTGCAACCTATCTCGGCCAACACCCGGTCATCCTGTCATCAATCGGTGTGTTTGTTCTGCTCGCCGTTGTCGGCGCCTGGTATGTGCTCTCGCATCATCTCCATGCCCTGCTCATTACGCTACTCTGCGCGGCGGGCTTTGCCGCCGGCGCACTGGTGTTGTATCGCGGCTCTCAGGCCAACATGCGCGACCTGATGGCGGTTGGCGGATTTATCATGGTGATTTTTCCCATCATATATCAGCAGGCCATCCGCGTGGCCAAAGTAGCTTATGGCGGCGCCAGCGCCACTGATAAGGGCCACGCGCACCGCGCTGGCGGGCGCTTCCCGTTCAAGCGGCCTTCCGCGACTTAAGCGCAAGATCGGAAAACTGCTGGATCAGAGCGCGCACTCCCTTGACGCGCGCCTCCGGCAAATCCCAGTCAGCGCGGAACACGAGCCGCCGATCAGGCTGCACCTTCAAATGCCCGCGCGAAGATTGCACGAAGTGCACGAGCCCATCCGGGTTAGGGAAGAAATTCCGCCGCAACGCGATCAGCGCCCCCTTAGGACCAACATCGACCTTGGCAATATTGGCGCTGCGGCACAGGCCCTTGATCTCCATGACGTCCATGAGATGCTGCACTTCGGGCGGTAACTCGCCGAAACGGTCCACCAGCTCGGCCGCAAAGCCGTCGATGTCGGCGCGTGTTTCCAGCGATGACAGGCGGCGATAAAGGCCAAGCCGCAATTGCAGATCTGTGACGTAGCTTTCAGGGATCATGATCGACATGCCGAGCGCGATTTCTGGACTCCACTTGTCGGCAGCTTCCTGCAAGTCGCCACCTTTCATGGCAGCTACCGCTTCTTCAAGCATCGATTGATAAAGCTCGAACCCAACCTCGCGGATATGACCGGATTGCTCTTCGCCAAGCAGGTTGCCTGCGCCCCGGATATCGAGATCGTGAGAGGCCAGCGAGAACCCTGCGCCAAGCGTGTCGAGCGAATGCAGAACTTTAAGACGCTTTTCAGCACCCTCGGAGAGCTTTTGCCCCGGCGGCGTGGTGATGTAGGCATAGGCCCGCGTTTTCGAGCGCCCGACGCGGCCGCGCAACTGATACAATTGGGCGAGCCCAAACATGTCGGCGCGATGCACGATCAAGGTGTTGGCATTGGGGACATCGAGACCAGACTCAACGATCGCGGTTGAGAGCAGGATGTCATATTTGCCCTCGTAAAACGCGGTCATGACATCTTCCAGTTCGGTTGGCGTCATTTGTCCCGTGGCACGCGCGAAGGTGAGATCGGGTACGGCCTCGCGCAGGAACTCAGCGACCTCATCAAGATCGGCGATGCGCGGGGTGACATAAAAAGTCTGGCCGCCACGGAAGCGCTCGCGCCGCAGCGCCTCTTTTAGGATCACGGGATCAAAGGCTGAGATAAAGGTGCGCACCGCCAAGCGGTCGACCGGCGGCGTGGTGATGAGGGACAATTCGCGCACGCCTGTCAGCGCGAGCTGCAAAGTGCGTGGGATCGGCGTCGCCGACAACGTCAGCACATGCACGTCCTCGCGCAATTTTTTGAGCTGCTCCTTGTGAGTGACCCCGAAGTGCTGTTCCTCGTCGATGATGAGCAGCCCGAGGCGCTGGAACCCGATGTTCTTGCCAAGCAGCGCGTGCGTACCGATCGCTATATCAATAACACCGGACTTGATACCCTCTTTGACTTCAGCCAATTCTTTGGTGGGCACGAGGCGGGAAGCCTGCGCGATCCTTACCGGCAAACCTTTGAAACGCTCTGTGAAGGATTTAAAGTGCTGACGCGCCAGCAGCGTTGTCGGTACCACCACTGCGACTTGCAAACCGTTGAGCGCAGCAACGAAAGCCGCGCGCATCGCAACTTCAGTTTTACCAAAGCCAACGTCACCGCACACAAGCCGGTCCATCGGCTTGCCCGACGCTAAATCGTCAACCACAGCGTCGATGCTTGACGCTTGGTCCTCGGTTTCTTCGTAAGGAAAGCGCGCAACGAATTCGTCGTAAGCGCCGGTTGGCGGGCTAATGGCGGGCGCTTCCCGCAACTGCCGGAGCGCCGCGATCTTGATCAGTTCATTCGCGATCTCGCGCAGGCGTTTTTTGAGGCGTGCTTTGCGGGTCTGCCAGCCGACGCCGCCGAGCTTGTCGAGTTGGGCGTCGCCCTCGTCCGAGCCAAAACGCGATAGCAATTCGATGTTTTCAACTGGCAGATAGAGTTTATCACCGCCAGCGTATCTGAGTTCCAAACAATCATGCGGCGCACCCGCAGCCGTGATGGTCTGCAGGCCTGCAAACCGCGCGACGCCGTGATCGGCGTGCACGACCAGATCGCCAACCGACAGACTAGTGGCTTCGGTGAGTACATCTGCTGCCTTGCGCACGCGTTTGCGTTGCCGGACCAAGCGGTCGCCAAGGATATCCTGTTCAGCGATGACTGCAAAATCGGGTGTTTCAAAGCCATGCTCCAGGCCAAGAACCGCGAGCGCGGTATGGCCCGGCGGCAAAGATAGAACTTCGCTGAAACTCTCGACCTTGCGGGTATCCTTCAATCCGTGGTCATTCAGCAAAGAGCCGAGGCGTTCTCGCGCGCCCGTCGTCCAGGCCGCCACCACAACCCGGCGTTGGCCAGCGTGAACGCGCCGGATATGGTCCACTACGGAATCAAACACATTGGAGTCTGGATCCGCGCGCTCAGCCGCAAAGGTGCGGCCCTGGCGGCCTTTCATGGCATAAACGCCGGTGATGCCCGCTTCTTCGAATGGCGTCAGGCGGTAGGCTGCGCGTTCTGAGAGCACCGCGTTCCAGGTCTTACCGTCGAGATACATCCGCTCTGGCGGAACTGGCTTATAGGGCGGCGCGCCGAAACGCTGGCCCTCAAGGCTATCAACGCGGGCCTCATAATGCTCTTGGATTTGCCGGAAGCGCTGCTCAACCGCCTCATCCGCCATGTGATCAAAACTGACCGCTGCGCCCGCAATGTAATCAAATATTGTCTCAAGGGTTGGATGAAACAGCGGCAGCCAGTTCTCCTGGCCCTGATAACGCCGCCCGCTGCTTACCGCCTCATACAGTGGATCATCGCCGGTCGCGCCGCCGAACAGTTCAACATAACCTTTGCGGAACAGCGCTGTTGGGGCTTCACCATACGCCACTTCGCTCACCGGCATCAGCGCGAATTTCTGAACCGGTTTGGTGGTGCGTTGCGTCTGCGCGTCAAAAGCTTTGATGCTCTCGAGATTGTCGCCGAAAAAATCGAGCCGCATCGGATTGATCCGCCCCGGCGGAAACAGATCCAGAATACCGCCCCGCACCGCAAACTCACCCGGCTCCATCACTGTGCTAGCGCGTTGAAACCCGTAGAGCCCGAGACGGCGCACCAACTCGGCCATGTCCAGGCGCTGGCCAGGTGCAATCGGTTTTATAGCGCTGCGGATGAAGGCACGCGGCGGCACCCGTTGCAGGGCGGCGTTGACAGTGGTCAAAACAATTGTAGGCTCTTTGAGCGTGCCAATCACCAGCTTGCCGAGCGAGGTGATGCGCTTCGAGACAATTTCTGCGTTCGGGCTGACCCGGTCATAGGGCACAGAATCCCAAGCCGGAATTGAAATGACTTTGACATCGGGCGCGAAGAAGCTGAGGCCAGCTTCCAAGCTGTCGAGGCGGCGGTCATCACGGGCAATGTGGAGGTGAATTGCTGGCGTGCCATCGCGGCCAGCAGCCCGTGACATGTCTGCGATAACGCGCGCATCTAGTCCCTCCGGGACTCCAGTGAGGACATGACGCGCCGGTTTGTGGTCTGCTGCCATCTTAAGCCTTATTGCCCGTCTCGCCGTCAAGGCCGTGGAACTGCCTTATGTCCAGGACAAAGTCCGCGAATTCGCTTGTCCCCATGAGTGCTGGCTCAAAAATCCAAGACTGCAGTGTGCGGTCGGCCATCTCAAGCAAGCGCTCATAGCGGTCCAGATGCTCACCCGGGATTCCAGCAATTTTGGCTTCCGTGTAGCGCCCCACGAGAACGTCCATTTCCTTAGTGCCGCGGTGGTTCGCCCGGTAAATGGCCCGCTTGCGGCGGACATCGGCCTCGTCCGTCATCTGGTGGCGGTCTTTCTTCAAGTTGGATAAAAGGCTTGCTGCGCTTGACGTTCCTGTCATTGGCCGCCACCCTTGTTCCCGAGGGTGTGATGCTCATATAGCGCCGCTGCCCAATTCCGCAAAGCTCGAGGTCACGATGCCTATTGCCGCGTTTCAACTTGGCACTTCCGCCCGGCCCCAGGCCCCTGTTAGCTGAGCCGTTATGCGCCCTGAGAGCTTGCATCCGCTATTTGCTTCGGCCCAGTCCTTGACCGGCATTGGGCCGCGCCTGCTTCTGTTGTTGAACAAGTGCCTCGTTTTGCCGCCAATGGTCACCGAGGCCCGTATTGTGGATCTGCTGTGGCATCTGCCGACAGGCGTCATTGACCGGCGCGCCGAGCCCGCGATTCGCGATTGCGTGGCTGGCTCCATTGTGACCCTGAAGGTCACGGTCTTGAAGCACAAAGGCCCGCCGCGCGGCAACAATAAAGCCCCCTACAAAGTCACTTGCGAAGACGATACTGGCCGACTCGATCTTGTGTTCTTCCATGCCGAGCGCAAATTCATCGAAAAGCAATTACCCGAGGGCGAGACACGTTACGTCTCGGGCCGGGTTGAGCGCTATGGCGAGGTGCTGCAGATGCCGCACCCCGATTATATCGTCGCCCCGGAAGCGCGCGGCGATCTGCCGATGCTGGAGCCAGTCTATGCGCTGACACAAGGCCTGTCGGGAAAAATCCTACAGAAAGCATCAAAGCAGGCAGTCGAGCGCATTCCTGATTTTACTGAATGGCAAGACGCGGCATGGCTCAAAGCCCGTGGCTGGCCAAATTTGAAAGACGCCCTGCATCGCCTCCACCGCCCCACGGACGCACAAGATGTCTCCAACAGCGCGGCACCCTGGCAGCGCATCGCCTATGACGAACTGCTTGCGGGTCAGTTGGCGCTTGGCCTGGTGCGCCAGAACGTGCGCGGAGATCGCGGACGCCAAATCACCGGCAACGGCCGGATCAGAGCCAAGATCGCGGACGCACTTGCGTTCACGCTCACCAACTCGCAGCGCATCGCGATTGGGGAGATCGCCGATGATCTTGGGGGAACACATCGCATGTTGCGCTTGCTGCAAGGCGACGTTGGCTCTGGCAAAACCGTTGTCGCCTTGATGGCCATGGCAATCGCGGTGGAGGCGGGCAGTCAAGCCGCGCTGATGGCGCCAACAGAAGTCTTAGCCCGCCAGCATATGGAAACGATAGCGCCACTGGCTGAGAAAGCCGGTCTGAGGCTCGCGCTGCTGACGGGACGTGAAAAAGGCAAAACGCGGGAAGATATTCTCGCCCGGCTCGCAGATGGCATGATCGACATTCTGATTGGCACCCACGCGCTGTTCCAAACCGAGGTGATCTTTAAAGATCTTTCGTTTGCCGTTATCGACGAGCAGCACCGCTTTGGCGTTCATCAGCGCTTGAGCCTCCAAGCCAAGGGCTCGAACGGCGCGACGAATGTACTGGTCATGACCGCAACGCCTATCCCGCGCACCCTGCTGATGACTCACTATGGCGATCTTGATGTTTCAAAACTGACTGAGAAGCCAGCAGGCCGAAAGCCCATCATTACAAAAAAGGTACCCATCGACTCGCTCGAAAAACTCATAGATCGCATGCGCGTGCAATTGGCGGAGGGCGCGCAAGTCTATTGGGTGTGCCCATTGATTGAGAGTTCTGACATCTCGGACCTCGCCGCCGCTGAAGAACGCCACGCCCATCTCCGCCAGATATTCGGCGAGACTGTTGGCCTGCTCCACGGCGCGCTATCGTCGAGAGACAAGGACGAGACCATGGCAGCATTTGCTGCGGACAAGCTCAAGATTCTCGTCGCCACAACCGTCATTGAAGTTGGCGTCAACGTGCCCAATGCCAACATCATGGTGATTGAGCACGCCGAACGTTTTGGCTTGGCGCAACTCCATCAGCTGCGCGGGCGCGTTGGGCGCGGCACGCGTGAGAGCTTCTGTATGCTGCTCTATAAGCAGCCCCTCGGCGAGACTGCGGAAAAGCGCCTCACTATGATGGAGAACACCGAGGACGGCTTCTTGATCGCCGAAAAAGATTTAGAACTCAGAGGCGGCGGAGAAATGCTGGGCGCGCGCCAAAGCGGAGCGCCAGGGTTCCGCGTTGCGGAGGTGCCGGGATTCGAAATGT
>JAYTQI010000348.1:0-8186 GCA_043746825.1 Hyphomicrobium sp.
AAATCTTTTTCAAGCAGCTCTGCGCCGGCGATGACTTCGCGCAAAATCGCGCCTGAACCCATGAGCTGAACGCGCGGGCCTTTGGCTTTAGGATCGGCCGCTTTGAGCAGGTACATGCCCTTGATGATGCCATCTTCGGCACCTTCCGGCATGGCGGGATGGACGTAGTTCTCATTCAAGGTTGTCAGGTAATAATAGACGTCTTCCTGGTCGCCATACATGCGCTGCAAGCCGCGCTGTAAGATGACGGCAACTTCGTAGCCAAAAGCCGGGTCGTAGGACAGGCAATTTGGAACCGTAGCTGACAGGATGTGGCTGTGACCGTCCTGATGCTGCAAACCTTCGCCGTTTAATGTCGTGCGCCCGGACGTGCCGCCAACGAGGAAGCCGCGCGAGCGCATGTCACCAGCTGCCCAGCAGAGATCGCCAATGCGCTGGAAGCCAAACATCGAATAGTAGACGTAAAACGGGATCATCGGCACGTTAGAGGATGAGTAAGATGTCGCTGCCGCGATCCACGACGCCATGGCGCCCGCTTCGTTGATGCCTTCTTCGAGAATCTGCCCGTTCTTGTCTTCCTTGTAGTACATCAGCTGATCAGCATCTTCCGGCCGGTACAATTGGCCGACCTGGCTATAGATGCCGAAGGTACGGAACATGCCTTCCATACCAAAAGTGCGGCTTTCATCAGGGACGATGGGGACGATATGCTTACCCAAACTCTTGTCGCGCATGAGCTTGGTGAGCATTTGCACGAACGCCATCGTGGTCGAGATCTCGCGGCCTTCTGAACCTTTCAGTTGGGCGTCGAAGAAGGAAAGTGGCGGGATTTCGAGTTTGAAGTCGGTTTTCTGGCGGCGTTGAGGCAGCGACCCGCCAAGCTTTGCCCGCGCGTTCATGAGATAGGTGTGCTCGGCGCTGCCCTTCGCAAATTTGATGAAGGGCATGGTCTCCAGCTCGTCGTCGGTCAGTTTTAATCCGAAGCGGTCACGGAAGCGTTTCAGGCTTTCGTTGGCCATTTTCTTGGCTTGGTGCGCGATCATCTGGCCTTCGCCTGATGCGCCCATGCCATAACCTTTGACGGTCTTGGCGAGGATGACTGTCGGCTGACCCTTGTGGTTTACCGCCGCGCTATAAGCGGCAAAAACTTTGCGTGGATCGTGGCCGCCGCGGGTCAGCGACCAAATCTTGTCATCGGTCCAGTCAGCGACGAGTGCGGCGGTCTCTGGATATTTGCCAAAGAAATTTTTGCGAATGTAAGCGCCATCCTTGGCTTTGAAATCCTGATACTGGCCGTCGTTGCATTCTTCCATGAGCTGGCGCAGGCGGCCGCTGCCGTCGCGCGCTAACAGCTCGTCCCAATTCGAGCCCCAGATGCACTTGATGACATTCCAGCCTGCCCCGCGCAGGTTGCCCTCCAGCTCCTGGATGATCTTGCCGTTGCCGCGCACTGGGCCATCAAGGCGCTGCAGGTTGCAGTTGATGACGAAGATGAGGTTGTCGAGCTTTTCACGCCCAGCCAATGCGGCGGCACCCAAGCTCTCAGGTTCGTCCATCTCTCCGTCGCCGCAGAATACCCAGACTTTGCGGTTGGCGGTGTCGGCGAGTCCGCGATCATGGAGATATTTGAGGAATCGTGCCTGATAGATGGCCATCAGCGGCCCAAGGCCCATCGAGACGGTCGGGAATTGCCAGAAGTCCGGCATCAGCCAGGGATGGGGATATGACGAGATGCCCTTGCCGCCAGTTTCCTGGCGGAAGTTGATAAGCTGGTCTTCGGTCAAGCGGCCTTCGAGAAAGGCGCGGGCATAAATACCGGGCGAGCAGTGGCCCTGCACGAAAATTAAATCACCGCCGTGGCTCTCGCTCGGCGCGTTCCAGAAATGGCCAAATCCTGTTTCGTAAAGCGTCGCAGCTGACTGGTAGCTGGCGATGTGGCCGCCCAGTTCCGACGATGTCTTGTTGGCTTTGAGAACAGTTGCCAACGCATTCCAGCGGATGGCGGACTTGATGTTATGCTCAATGTCACGGTCGCCAGGGTGGGGCGGCTCTTCGTCGGGCGAAATGGTGTTGATATAAGCCGTGTTGGCAGCAAATGGCAGGCGCGCTCCGTGCCGGCGCGCGGTCTCAACGGTTTGCGTCAATACCGCGTCGGCGCGGTCAACGCCTTCAAAAGCGATGAGGGAGGAGATGGCTTCGCGCCATTCCCGGTCCTCCGGCTGTTCGATGCCGTCGGGTAGTTTTTCGAGATCACTTGGCGACATGATGATATTGCCTTTGGACGGTATAAATCTGCTGAACATTACGATAGGCTTACAGTATTGCCCATTCACCAAAATGACTGCAACAGCAGAGAAGGACGATAAGCTTTCAGCCAAGTCGTGGAGAGGCGGCAGGGCAATGCAAATTTCATGTGTCGTTAGAGCAATTCACGGGACGTCTCAATGGAGATAGAGCTCAAAAATGGCGTCTCAGTCCCTGAAACTTTCGTGAGTAGTACCTGGGTATTACAGCTCAATCAATTAACCGTCATCCCGCGCGCCGGAACGCATGTCATCCATGCGGATTTGGCTTATGCCAGTTGTACGTTAACCGCCGCGAGGCCGATAGTCAGTCCATGACGGTAGCAAGACGCCTAGAGACAAATTTGCGAGGACGCGGGTTACTGGCAGCGGATCATGTTCTGCCCGACCTCATGACGTGGCGCCGCGCGGGCATGAAGACAGCTATCGTAACACTGGTTGGTATCGAGGGCGGCACGCCTCGCCCGCTCGGTGCGCAGATGGCTATCGCCGAAGATGGCCGGCATGTTGGGTATTTGTCAGGCGGATGTCTGGAAGCGGCGGTGGCGCTTGAAGCGCAAAGCGTCATTCGGGATGGCGCCAACAAGCTCGTTCGCTATGGCCGGGGATCGCCCTATTTCGATATTACGCTGCCATGTGGCAGCGGGCTCGATCTCTACATCGATCAGTCGCTCGACTTTGATGTCCTCAAGACAATGGAGCGGCTTGCTAACGAGAGGCGCGCATTTGTGCTTGAGACCGATCTCAATTCAGGTCAGCATCAGATTGTTGAACTGGTTGAGGAAGAACAAGTAGAAGCCGGACAGCGCGATGCGATTTTCCGCCGGCCTTATGTGCCTAATGTCAAAGTGATACTGATCGGTGGTGGGCCATCAGTCGCGGCTATCGCCGAGATCGTATCGGCGATTGGGTTCGATCTCGTTGTCGCGACTCCTGACGACGCTACGCGTGGCGAAGTTTGTCAGATGGGCCTAACACCAATCGGACTAACCGGGCCTCAGATTGCGGGGATCGAGACACTTGATCGTTGGTCTGGAGCGATCCTTGCTTTTCACGATCACCACTGGGAACCGCCGCTGCTGGCCGGAATTTTAAAATCCCGCTGCTTTTATGTTGCGGCGCTGGGAAGTAAATCCGTCCATTCGGCGCGTCTCGTTAAACTTCGCGATCTTGGGGTGCCGGTTGAAGACTGTAAGCGGATCCGGGGTCCGGCAGGTTTGATCTCCGGCGCCAAAGCGCGTGCGACATTGGCAGTCGGCATTGTCGCGGAACTCATGCAAGAGGCGAAGGCGCTAGGTTACGTGTCTTGAACACAGTCACCTGAACCCTGCAACGCGTTTGGCCTGTTCGCGGATGACGCGGGCGTTATTACTGGCCTCAGAACCTGCGGTCTCGCCACGCACCAATATGTCGGGGTTTGACCAAACTGGAAGGCGCGGGCATTTGCTGCAACTCTCTTCATAGCTCATCATTGTCCGCCACTTGGTGCCGTTGACGAAACCGTGCCCGAACGGGAAGGGCGCGATCGAGTTATCAATGCCTGCATCATGGCGCGCGCCAATCAGGTGGCCGATCTCATGGGCGAGGGAATAGCTATTAGCGGCACACTCGTGATGAACAACTGCGAATGCCCTGTCTTCGGTCACGGCGACGCCAGCCGCTAACCCGCACCCAACGGGGTCATGCACGACGAGCAGCGCGACATCGGCGCGATGCCTGTCACGCAGGTGATGGATTTCATCCATCTGGCCATCATGCTTGTCCGCGAAGCGCGTGACATGGTCGAAGTGGCCACCCGATTCGACATACTTGGTTTGGTACGAATAGACCAATTTCACCTCGACATTGGAAATTCCACTATTGCGGAAAGATTGATTGGCCTCTTCAACTGCGAGCAGAATGAGGTCCTTTTCGATATCGCTATAATGAAGAGCTGCCAACTTGGTATAAGCGATAATTAGAGTGATCACAGTCATCTCGCGCGGGTTGCCGGATTCCGCTGCAGGAACATTGATCGCAAGTTGCCCGCCCCTTTGAGTCGTGCCGGATGGTATGGCGTCACGCAGAATTTTTAGCTCCTCGCGGGCCTTTGGCGCGAGCATGCTTGCATCGCCCTTGCTGACAAGGGGGTCCTCCTTCATGTTCATTTTCTGTTTTTGCGCATCGCTCATCGGAGCATGTTCGAGTGGAAGTCCTTGTGGCGCCATTTCCACGATGCCATGCATGCCCCCGCCAAAAGCCTTAATTGAATAGACGTGGCCATTATATGTGATCGAGCCAGATAACCGACCGCCCGGCCACCATAAGAGCGTTACAGGATCGTCTGTACCCTCGATGGTACCGTGCCAGATATAGTTCTCAGAGGTTTTGGAAATGCTGGTGCGCCGGGCTTTTACAATCAGGTGATCGTTGAGTGGCAGTACGAGTTCGGAGGCAGGTTCAGCGATGTTTGTGCTGTGCATGCCTTTGGTCAGAGCATATTCTAGGACGTTGGCTTGCGGCAAACCCATCATGGCAACACCCATAGCTGCCTTTGACTCCATGGCGCCGTGCATCATGTTGGCCTGCTCGTTGGTCATCACAGCGTCGGCTGGCATGGCGACGAAGGTGTGGTTCCAATTTTCATCGAGCACATCGACGGTAACGCCTTTGACGGCCGCGGCCTTGCGAAAATTTTCCAAGTGATCGCGCGGCATTGACCACATTTCGGACTTTGTCATTTCAAGAACTTCGCCCGTCTCATCGCCGGCAAGGGCTTTCAGGGCCCGATAGGCTTTGCTTCCGGGTGGCGGCAAGTTTGAAAGAACGATCCCAATGTGGTCCTCAGAGGCTTGCACCGCTGAGAACCAGAAGAACGGGCTTATCACCATAGATGCTAAGATCGCGAACGTTCGCCACAAAACGCGCCATTTGCGAGACACAGTCATTTCGAGCCCTCCGATAACCCAGCTCATTTCTTCTTCGCGCTGGCTTGGAGATCTGTAGCGATCTGATCCCAGATGCCCGTGGGTTGGAACATGTCGCCCGCTGCGCAGGCGTCATAGACACTCAAGGCACGGCGCATCAGGACGCTAAGGTCAGCGTCGGCCGATACCGGAATTGTTGGTGTAATTTTTTCAAGAAAGCTCTTGTAACCAGCGCCGCAATTAACGGCGGCGGAGACTGGACTCGTGGCAGCCACAAGGGCGAGCGCCAGCCCGCCACTTAAGCGTTTAATCATTTCGAGTCTCCACTTTGTATTGCACGTTTCGGGCGGCGGTCCAGGTCTTGGATTGGAGTTGAGTTTAGCGGCTGCTAAAGGCGATCAAAAATATCGAAATAGTCACGTATTGATAGCGCCCGGCTATGAAACGTGAGACGCAGGCTCAGCTTTGGCCTTGTGCAAGGCCTCAACAATATCTTCAATCGCCATACGGCGGCGGTAGTCGGGATCGATAAAGCGGGCTTTGATGATCCCATCCTGTCCGACAATGAATGTCCCTGGTATGGGAAGCATCCAGGCATCGTTACCCTGATAGCGGGGGAGTTCAACGCCTGCCCCTTTCATGAGCTTACTCATTTCCAAGCCCACAAAAATTGTGAGGTTCAAGGACATCGAATAGGCGTTGTCGATATCTGTCAGAATGGGAAACGGCCTGAGAGATGCCTGGGCCTTGAGGACTTTGCTGAAGCGTTGAATATCCGGTGTTATGGCGATGACCTGAGCGCCAAAGGGTTCGACCTCACACTGCGCTTGCGCCAGGGCGTTGGTATTAATCCGGCAATAGGGACACCAATGGCCACGGTGAAAAGATAGCGCGACCGGTCCTTGTTCTAGTGCGCCTTCGAGGGTGACTAAGTGCCCCTCGTCGTCTGGTAACATGAAGGCGGGCATAGGCTCTCCAACCTTGGGAGCGGATGCGCCCGAGCCGCATTCTTGCAGCCGCATGACGAGGCGGTCTGCGGCATCTGCAAAATCTGGACTTGTCAGCCTGACAGCATCGGCAAACGATTGCAGACGGCCAGCAAGTGGGGCATCTAAATCTCTCGACCGCTCAAATGCTTCTTCTAGGACCTCTAAGAGCGACAGCTCTTTCATCAAACAGCTCCAGCTAATCTAACGCATGCAATTTTAGTCTATACAAAAGATGAAACCATAGCGCGTTGATGGATTTTGACAAAGACTGTGGAAGAGCTTATTTCGTGTTCAGGCACGATGCGAGAAAGCCAGCGGTCAAAAGACTGAGAGCAATACCAAGTACACAGATGGTCCAGCCATACCGGTCAAACATCTGGCCGAGTACGGCGCTGCCTGTGAGACCACCAAGAAAATAGCTCGCGAGATAAAGCCCGCTTGCAGCGCCGCGATTTGAGGTCGCAACCCGGCTGACAAAGCCCGTCGCTGCCGCCTGCGCGAAAAAAGTCCCAACCGCCACGAGTACCATGCCGGCGAGCACCCACGGCAGTTGGTTTGTCACGAGCATTGGCAATCCAAGTGCCGCGACACCAAGCGCGGCTTGCAAGGTTTCGCGTGTGCCAAAGCGCGCGACTGCGCGTCCCGCCAATGGTGTGGTTAAAACGGACGGCAAGAACACGAGATAGATGAAACCGAGTTCCATCATGCCAACTGACAACGGTGGCCGCGTCAAAACAAAATTGACGTAGGTGAAAGTGCCGATAAAGGCGAACAGAATGCAGAATCCGATCCCGAACGCAGCGCGCAGTTGCGGGCTGGCTAAGTGCGCTTTGACGCTGGTGTATGGGCTGATCCGATGTTGCGCGCTGCGAACTAGCATGCCCGGCACGCGTTCAACAGAATAGTAGACCAGTATCGCGCCAGCTAAATTCAAAGCCGCGAATACATAGAAAGCGACTGCCAAGCCGGCATGCTCGGTGACGGCCGCAGCGATGAACCGGCCCACCAGATTGCTGGCGACGTTGCCAGTGATGTAAGCCGCGAAAGCCGTTGCGGAATCTGACGCGCTGTAATGATCGCCAAGATATCCAAGCGTCATGCTAAAAGCGGTTGCCATGAGCAGCCCTTGAACGACACGCAAGGCGGCAAAGGCGTAAAGATTTGGTGCAAATGCCAGGAGCGTCGTCGGTATTGCCAGCAGAAGGAGTGAGATGAGGATGCCCTGACGGCGGTCCCAAGTTGCCCCAAACACAGCCACGAACAGGCTTGCGAAAGCCATTCCGAATGTACAGGTGTTGACTGCCAGCCCCATGGCTGCGGGTGTTACGCCGTAATGCTTGGTCAATGTCGGAAGCAGCGCTTGAGCCGCGAATAGGTCGACAACTGTTAGGAAGGCCGTCAATCCGATAATCAGCGATTGCGCGAAACTGGCGTGCGCCGAACGAAGTTCTGAAATCATATTGCCGGACCCAGTCGCTGGCTTTGATGAGAGTATGATTATCTGTCTCTCGTAATATATAGGGCGGAGAACGCAGGCGTCAGATGACGATAAGGGTAAGATGACGGCCTGCGTTCAAGCGCTGAGGCTTACATGTTGTGCTCATCGGGTGCGGCCGCGAGGTCAGCTGAAAGTAGTGTCACCACACTATTGGACGTGTTCTTCCACCAGTGGGACAGACCCGCCTGCTCAAGCGACAAGTCGCCTTCTTTGTGAACGATAGGGTCGATGCAGTGGCTGGAGTATTCCGTGATTGTGCCTGTCACGACATAAATCAGTGCTGGTCGGTCATCGTGGCTGTGCCAGGCAACTTCGCCGCCGGGCTGGATGACAAGGCGGCGCATACGGAATAGCCGGCCCGGAATGGCGACTTTCTCTTTGGCGAGGTCAATAGAACCAAGAAGCTTTTCTTCGACGCCTTTGTGCGCTGTTGCGCCCGCTTTTTGTCCATTCGTTGTGACTTTGTCGGCAGGGCATGAGCCAGCGAATG
>JAYTQI010000349.1:0-8171 GCA_043746825.1 Hyphomicrobium sp.
CTCGCGGCCATCGTGTTTGCTGCCTGCCTCGACGGGCTTGATGGGCGGATTGCCCGGCTTCTGAAAGCCTCGTCGCGCTTTGGCGCGGAACTCGACAGCCTGGCAGACTTCGTGAACTTCGGCGTCGCCCCGGCGTTCCTGGTTTTCACCTGGGGTCTGGGCACAATGAAGAGCGCGGGGTGGATCTGCGTCATGATTTTCTCTTTGGCGTCTGCACTGCGGCTCGCGCGCTTCAACGCCGCCATGGATGACGACAAGCCGAAATGGCAATCGAACTTTTTCACCGGTATGCCGACACCCGCCGCCGCGATCTGTGTGTTGCTGCCCGTATATCTCGATCATCTCGGGTTCGATGCCATCAAGTCTCCGGCTGGTTTGATGCTGGTTCTCGCCTACACGCTGTTTCTGGCGTTCATGATGGTCTCAACAATCCCGACCTACTCTGGCAAGTTACTGGGCGAGCGGGTGCAGCGCGAATTGGTGCTGCCACTTTTCGTTTTGGCCATCGGCTACGTGGCGATGCTGGCAACCTACCCTTATGAGACGCTGGCGCTCTCAACGCTGGCGTACCTCGCGATGGTGCCAGTGAGCTGGCGCCGCTTCCAAGCCAAGGCGCAAGCGGGCGAAGGCGAGATCGCAACGATTAGCGAGGGTAAGACGGCGCAGAAAACGGCTGAGCCAGCTGCCACAGCGGCTGCACCGCCAGGCGCGCCGTCATCAGCAACGGCACCGGCTATGTCAGGCCGGGTGCTGCCGTTACGTCCTGGCGACCCGCCACGCGGGCAATAAGCCCATGAAAATCGAGAGCCTTAGGCTAGCGGACGTCAAGCTGATCACGCCAAAAATCATCCGTGATGAGCGGGGTTTTTTCTCCGAGACGTGGGCTGAGAAGACTCTGGCGGACGCGGGACTTGAGATCCGTTTCGTGCAGGACAATCATGCGCTGTCCGTTGCTAAGGGTACGGTCCGCGGCCTGCATTTTCAAATGCCTCCTAAAGGCCAAGGCAAGCTGGTCCGCTGTGTGAGCGGCGCGATTTTGGATGTCGCTGTCGATATACGTAAATCCTCATCGACGTTCGGGCAGCACGTTGCGGCCGTGCTCTCGGCGGAGAATTGGGCGCAATTATGGGTGCCAGCGGGCTTCGCGCATGGCTACGCCACCTTGGCGCCAGACACCGAGGTCATCTACAAGGTGACGGAGTATTATTCACCAGCCTATGATCGCGGCATTGCCTGGGACGATCCGGCACTTGGAATCTCTTGGCCCGTAACGCGCGAAGGGGCTGAGGTGTCGGCCAAAGATAAAATGCAGCCGAAGTTGCAGGACGCGCCGGTGCTGTTTGAGTAGGGGTCTGCGGTGTTCGAAGGCTTTGCGCGAAAGCAAATTTTAGCTGGCGATGTGACAATCAACTGCGTGGTTGGCGGATCGGGACCGCCGTTATTGTTGCTGCACGGCTTCCCTCAGACCCACGCCATGTGGGCGCGTATTGCGCCGCTATTGGCCAGCCGGTTTACGGTGGTGTGCAGCGACCTGCGCGGATACGGCGACAGCTCAAAACCCAGGTGTGCCACCGATAACGCCAACTATTCATTCCGGGCTTTTGGCCGCGACCAAGTTGAGGTCATGCGCCAACTTGGGCATGAGCGATTTCATGTCGTGGGCCATGATCGTGGTGCGCGGACGGCGCATCGGATAGCACTCGATCATCCAGATAAAGTGCTGAGCCTCGCTGTGTTGGACATTGTGCCAACGTGGCCGATGTTCATGGAGACGAACCGCAAAATCGCAGGCGCCTATTGGCATTGGTATTTTTTATCGCAACCCGCGCCATTTCCTGAGCACATGATTGGGCTTGATCCCGATTTTTTCTACGAGACCTGTCTGGTTGGCTGGGGTGCGGCGAAGATCACGCATTTTGATGCGCAGCAGCTGGCCGAGTATCGCAGATGCTGGCGTGATCCAGCGATGATCCATGGCTCATGCGCGGATTACCGGGCGGCAACGACGATTGATCTGGAACATGACAGTGATGATCTTACCCGCAAAATTCAGTGCCCGGCGCTGGCGCTGTGGGGTGCAGGCGGCGTCATGAACAAACTGTTTGATATGGAAGCGGAATGGCAAAAACGTTGCGCGAATTTGCAGACCGCAACCGTGCCTGGCGGGCATTTCTTTCCCGATCAATATCCAGCTGAGACGGCGGCAGTCCTGCGAGAGTTTCTATTAGCCGCTGTCTAGGAGATAGCCCCTACTTCGTCTCTTCAGGGGCGCGGTGATAGATATCGTCGGTGCGCATGATGTCGTCTTCGCCGAGATACGAGCCGATCTGCACTTCGATGATCTCAACCGGCACTTTTCCAGGGTTCTCAAGACGGTGCCACTGGGTCGCGAAAATATAGACGCTCTCGTTCTCACGCACCAGCTTCTCGATATCGCCGATGACGACCTTGGCCGTGCCCTGCACCACGATCCAATGCTCGGAGCGGTGGTGGTGCATCTGCATTGAGAGCTTGCCGCCGGGTTTGACGTGCAGCAGCTTGACCTGAAAGCGCGGGCCGATGTTCAGGGTCTCAAAGTAACCCCAAGGGCGGTAGTTACGGAGATGCTGTTCCTGCTCTTTCCGATTGGATTTCTTGAGGCGGGCAACGATTTTGGCAACATCTTGGGTGCGGCTCTTGTCGGCCACAAGCAGTGCGTCGGGCGTGTCGACGATGACCAGATTGCTCACACCAATGGTCGAGATGATCGACTTCTCGCTGTGCACGTAGCAATCGGTGGTGTCTTCCAGAACGGCTTCGCCGTGGATGTAATTGCCCTTGTCATCGCGGGGCGCAATATCCCACAGCGACGACCAGGAGCCGACATCGTTCCAGCCGACATCCAACGGCAGCATGGCGGCCGTCGTGGTCTTTTCCATCACGGCATAGTCGATGGAGATATTCGGCGAACCTGCAAAGCTCGCCTTATCAAGGCGAACGAAGCCGAGATCGTCGGAGGATTTGGCGAGCGAGATGCGGGCGGCCTCGAGAATTTGCGGTTCTAGCCGGGCGACTTCTTCGAGATAGGTGCGGGCGTTGAGAACAAAGATGCCGCTGTTCCAGTAGTAGCCGCCATCGGCGAGATATTTCTCAGCCGTCTCGCGGTTTGGTTTTTCATAGAAGGCCGCGACCGAATAAGCGCCGCCGTTGAAACCCTCAAGCGGTTTGCCCTGGTGGATATAGCCGTAGCCAGTATGCGGTTCGTCCGGCTTAATGCCAAACAGCACAAGTTTGCCAGTGGCTGCAACCTTGGCGGCGCGTTTGACGCCCTCAGCGAATTTGGCGTCATCCTTGATGACGTGATCGGACGGCATGACGGCGAGAATGGCGCTTGGGTTTTCCCGGATTGCAGCAAGCGCTGCGACCGTGATCGCGGGCGCTGTGTTTCGCGCGATGGGTTCAAGAATAATGGCGCGCGGCTTGATGCCGGCGCGGTCAAGCTCTTCGCGGACCAGAAAGCGGTGATCGTTGTTGCAAAGCAGAATGGGTTGCGCGAAGCCGTTGTCAGGCTTCAAACGCTGCAGCGCGGCGGCAAGGAAACTTCCATTCTGTCCATTGAAAAAGCGGATGAACTGCTTCGGGTACATTGACCGCGACAGCGGCCACAGACGCGTTCCAGAACCACCAGACAGAATAACGGGAAAAATAGCGCTCATGTTCGCGTTTGCCTCAGGATAGAGCGTTGCTAGGCCTTGACGTTAGGTTGCCGTTGAACGTTCGGCAAGCCGTCACGCTGACATACTCATCTACGCGGAGAGTCAGGGTGATTCGAGCACAGAGTTGGCCGGTCGCACCATTTCTAGTGCACGACCCAAGGAAGTATGGCCAACTTTGGCGCGAGAACGCCACAATTCGAGGTATGCCAATGCCCGCTTAGCCGTTGGGCCGCGTCAGGCGTTCCCGCAGCGACCGCAGCGAGCTTGACGCGCTCGGCGCAGGTGCGCTGACGTCGGGTTCGGCCGGATGCGTGCCAGCGGGACGGCGTTCCAGCAGGGAACTGGAGCGGCTTCCGTAGGCGTTTGCCGCAGGAGCAGCGAGGTCCTTGCGCAGAGCTGGCGTGCCGCGCTGCGATCCGGTCACGGACGGATAATTCTGGTTGGGGCCGTTCGCAGCTTGGCGTCCCGTATAGGGCTCCAAGGTTGCGGCTGCGGATACGCCCTCTTCAACATCGGCGTTGCCCGTGATGCCCATAGCATCCGCCATCATGGCCAGTTGTGAACTCATGTCGCCGCCGTTGCCAAGGCCGGACGCGCGCCATTTATCGACGACCTGTTCAAGGAAACCTTCGTCCTCGGTCGACTTCTGCCACTTCTCGGAGAAGCGGGCCGTCGATGAGCGTGGCAAGCAATTCTTAGGCAGTTCGTCGAATTTGATCCGGACCGGAAGTGACATGCCGTCGCCAAATGCGATGGCCTCACGTTGACCAAGCGACGGCAAGAATTCAAGGAGCCCTGAGCCGGTGTCAGACACGGCCGATTGGACGATAGCTTGGTCCTTGTCGTTGGCCATGCGAAGCGCAAATACGGTGTTGCACTGAGACAAGATTGTGGGATCGATTTCCGCAGGGCGCTGCGTGACAATGCACAAAGATGCACCATACTTACGGCCTTCTTTGGCGATCTTGGCAATGGCGCGCTTGCAAGGTTCAAAACCAAGCGACGCGTTGGCGGGCACGTAGCGGTGGGCTTCTTCGCAAACCAGTGTTACGGGCACTTGGCCCTCGCTCCAAAGTGCAAAGTCGAACGTCATGCGGCACAGAACCGAGACGACGACGTTGACAATTTCGGTCGGAAGCCCAGTGAGTTCTAGGATGGTGATGGGCTTGTCATTGACCGGCACGCGGAAGATTCGGCTCAGTACCTGGACCATGCCGTCGTACACGGTCAGCGATCCAAACATGAAGGCGTAACGGCCATCCTGAGAAATTTGTTCGATATGATTCTTGAGCTGGCGGTAGGGGGCAAGGTCGCGCTTATTCTCGAGCTTGCCCATGCGCTCGTCGATAAGGCTGGTCAGATCCGAGATGCGGTAAGGGACGGGGGTGTCCACCGTGTAGCGGCCCGTATCGATGACGCCACGGCGCAGCTTATTGCTGTCACCAGTGCGGCCGGTGCTATAGCGGCTTTTAGCGATTGGAATGAGTTCCTGGAGAACTTCGATTTCGGCTTTGCGCTCCGCATCGCCGACCAGAACCTCGACAATTTCTTCGAAATTGAGCAGCCAAAACGGCAACTGCATATTGCGCGGCGAAATCACTTCGGCCCAATCGCCGAATGCCGTTGCATATTCGTTGTGGGGATCAAGCAGGACGATATGAGCAGCTGGATTCTTTTCCAGGATCGAGCGCAGGATAAGCGCGGTTGTACACGATTTTCCGGTGCCCGTGGTGCCAAGAATGGCAAAGTGCTTGCCGAGCAGATCATCGACGCGGACCATCGCTGGAATGGAACTATCCTGGCGGATGCAGCCAACGCGGACCGACGAACCTGTGTCGCCGCAAAATGCAATTTCCAGTTCGGCTTTTGAGGAGACACGGCAGCGGTCACCAAGGGCTGGATAAACAGTGACGCCGCGGTTGAAACTGGCTTTTTTGCCATCCGAGCTGCGCCACAATTCGCCAACCAAGCCAAGTTCTGCGATCCAGATTTCAGCGTCGCCGTCGCGCTGGGCGGGCACGGGGACGCTCAACGCCGAGACAATAGCGAGGACGATGGTATTGGCGGTGTCGATCGCAAGAAGAGTTCCCATTTCCGGCCGGTCATTGATAGACCGGACGCGGCCGTCCTGTTGACCATCAAGCAGGACGATGGCCTTCGATCCCGTGACCGAAACAATGCGGCCTATCGAGACATCACCAGTTTTTGATTTGCGGTCTGTAGGTACTGCCAACTGCATGGCCGTCATCCTTATAAAGCCGTTTGATTAAAGCGCCGGAGCGCTGATTTGAGAAAACTCGCGGTCGTGAACGGCTGAGACATCGTGACGGGATGGCAAAACCACCGCGACGACTGTTCCCTCGCCTTTTGTTGAGCGGACTTCAATGTCGCCGCCATGGAGTTCAATCAGAGCCTTGGCGATTGGCAAACCAAGCCCAGTGCCTTCGCGCCAGCGCGAGTGACTGCCATCGACTTGTCCGAACGGCGTCAAGGCAACTGAGATTTCTTCTTCCGTCATGCCAACGCCAGTGTCGCGCACGAGCACGGTGACGCCGCCGTCGTTGGTCCGGATGGCTTCGACCGTGACAGTGCCACCACGTGGCGTAAACTTGATGGCATTTGAGATCAGGTTGGTGAAAATCTGACGCAGTTTGACCGAGTCGCCGCGCACTGTGGGCAAATCATATGCGGAGGTCGTTATCGTCTCAACGCCCGCCTCGCTCGCCATGACACGGAACGAATTCACGCAGGCGCTCAGGATTTCGTCCATCCGGATTTCCCGGCTATCGAGCGTATATTTGCCGCTTTGGATCTTTGAGATGTCGAGAATATCGTTGATGACCGACAAGAGATGCCCGGCAGCATCGTGGATCAGGTTGGCGTATTCGACAATATCGGCGTCGGGCAGCGCGCGCTTGTTATGACCGGCGAGAAGTTTTGAAAAGCCGATGACGGTATTGAGGGGCGTTCTAAGCTCATGGCTCATATTGGCGATGAATTCAGATTTTACCTTGCTCGCCAGCTCAGCCTCGATGCGGGCCGAGTGCTCGGCGACGCGGGCGCGGTGACGCAGAACCGCATCGCCCAAAAGCGAGGCGTATTCGTTCATCAGTGAGTTCGATTTCGAGTTCCCGAAGGCCCCGTTGAGCATGTCACAGCCTGGTGCGAGTCAGAGGTGTCCTGATTTGCAGCCTAGGGTGGAGGCCCTAACTCAAGGTTAACGGGTATGTCAGAATTGTACGGTTGGGCAGCGAGAGACTTTATTGCACTATGCGAGTCACTTTAGTGAGAGCAATACAGGGTCTGTACAACGTACCTGTGTTCCAGCGGCTTGAGCGCCAAGATCAGCGGGTCAGGAAATCGAACGGCACAGTGATCGAAAACTGACTTAAGACCAGCCCTTTTGGCATTGCAGACTGGAAGTCTCCAGCTGCACGGTCGACGATGGCAACGGCCGTGTCGTCGAGAATCTTATGTCCTGAACTGCTCTTGATTTGCCGCGAGATCATCTGCCCGTCGGGGCCTATTGTGATGGAAACTTCAACTTTGCCCTTCAGCTTGGTGTTAGGGCTGAACTTCGAAGATTGGAAAAGCTTCGAGAGCTTGCCGTGATATTCATTCAAGACTGAGGCATCGCCGCCGCGCATTTCACGGCCCGAGCTTGACTCAGTTAGCATAGCAACTTGCTGGGGTTGCTGCTCTTGGGGGGTAATTTCCTGCGGCTTGGGTTGCTCGACGGGTGTTGGCGGCGGCGGCTCAACGGTTTTGACGATCTTTTCTTCAATGGCGTCCGGCGCCGTGGAAGTTACTGTGTCGTGCAATTCTTCAACGGGCTTGATCACTTCCGGTGGCGGTGGCTGGGTGGCTTCAACGGGTGTGACGGCGGCGGTTTGAATGGTGCTGAGGTCCTCGCCCAGTTTAACGATGCCCTCGATGGAGATGCCCTGCTCGACATTGAACTTGTCGTTGCCATTGCCGGCATCAAAAGCTTCCATACGTTCAGGTGCTGCCGCTTGACGGCCAAGGCTGTAGCCGCCCGTGCCGTGCAGCAGCAGGGAAAGGAAAAGAGCACCAACAAACACCGGGCGATTTTTCATGACGTTTTTCAACTCTAATAGTTTTGCGTTGGCACGGGCGCAACTGGCGCCGGTTGAGACAGAAGTGAGACCCGCGCGAAGCCAGATTCCCCAACGCGGCCCAAAAGTTCCATGACATCGCCGTAGGGAATTTTGCGGTCAGCGCGGACGTAGACGATGCCGTCGCCGCCTTCTTGCGATTTAATGGCCATCAGGCGGGTGACGAGATTACCGCGTGGCACTTGTTCGTCGCGAATATAGAGATTGCCGTCGCCCGACAGTGTGACGACCATCGGCTTTTTGACTTGGCCGAGTTTCGCCGCCGAGGTTTTGGGCAATTCAACCGGCACGCCCTGCACCATCAAGGGCGCCGCCACCATGAAGATGATCAATAGCACTA
>JAYTQI010000350.1:0-8143 GCA_043746825.1 Hyphomicrobium sp.
GTCGCACACTGCGTTTTCGCAAGCCCCGCCCGAATGCCCTCATAGGCCCGCTGGGGGCCGGCTATCTCGTCCGCCATCGCTTGAGCGTCGAGCTTACGGAGGTTGCGGTGGGCCTCAGCGTGGTTGGCCAACTCGAACAGCGGGTCGGTCATGAGCTGCTCAGCGCGCGCCACATGTGAGCGCAGCCATTTACCGCCAGAAAACAGCGTGGCTTTTACGTTCTCAGACCGCAGGTAATCGAAGATGCGGCCCTCATAGCCTGCGACCTCGCCCCGGTCCTCGCAGAGGTCGAGCGTCAACGCGATCAGCTTTTGGCCTTTGGGAAGATCAACACGGCGGATCGAACCGCGCAGTTCTACCGGAATAGGAGAGGCTGGCAGCAGCGCAACGGGCTTCTCACCCGCATCAAAGCGACGATCACCCTTGGACGGCACACTCTCCCCTGACATCGCGCCAAGCGTGGTA
This sequence comes from Hyphomicrobium sp., assembly GCA_043746825.1. Lineage (GTDB taxonomy): Bacteria > Pseudomonadota > Alphaproteobacteria > Rhizobiales > Hyphomicrobiaceae > Hyphomicrobium_B. Next base: position 466 of record JAYTQI010000350.1, read on the forward strand.
GCAGCGAAGCAAGCGCTTTGAAGGACGCGATCACGCGCACTGGCGGTGCTAGCGCTCAACGCTGCAAGAAGGCCAGCGATAGCAACAGCATGCGCCAGGTTTGATTTTTTTTTCAAGCTCGTCGTCGTACCCATCATTTGCCTTTGAATACCGGCTTGCGCTTTTCGAGAAATGCGCGCTGCCCTTCGGCATAATCTTCGCTCTCGAAACAGGCTTCAACAAGGCGGTCAAGGGCCGCCAAGTCAGGCGCCTCTGGATGACGCATGATTTCATCGATGGTGTGCTTTGCCGCCATGACGGACAATGGCGCATTGGCGGCGATTTCAAGGGCAAGTGCGCGTGTCCCGGCTTCGAGGCCGCTCGCTGCGACAACCCTGTTTATAAGGCCCATCGCGGCCGCATCAGAGCTGCGGAAGCGCTGGCCCGTGAACAGCATTTCCTTGGCGCGGCCCGCTGGAATGGCGGCCAGGACCGGGCGCACCCAGCGCGGGTTATAACCAATGCCGAGTTTGGCGGCGGGAATCGCAAATTGGCTAGCCTCATCAGCGATCCGCAGATCGCAACACAGCGCGATCGCCAAGCCGCCGCCCATGCAGAAACCGTGGATCATGGCGATGGTTGGCTTTTGGCACTTGCTCAACGCTTGAAAGGCCGCTTCATTCAATGCTTCGTAGCTTTTTGCGGCGACGCCGGTTCGGGCTGTCCCAAATTCGCTAATATCGGCACCGGCTGAAAACGCTTTGTTGCCAGTGCCGCGCAAGATGACGACGCGGACTTGCTGATCGGCTTCGGCCCGCGCAATTAGCTCTGGCAGCGCTTTCCACATCGCCGATGTCATGGCGTTCATGCGGGCGCTGTTCGCAAGGGTGATCCAGGCGAGGGGACCCTCTTGGGCATAGGTTACGGCAGCGGGCGAGGGGCAATCAGCAGACAAGGGGTGCTCCATGATCGCAAATCTGGCGGCATATAGGGTGTGTTCGAGGTTTCCAGCAACCCGGTTGATGGCTACGGCCATCCTTGGCGCGTTTGATGCTAGGCGCGCTGATGTAAATTGGCTTAGTCAATGGTATATAAAAGCTAAGGTGTGCGGTTGACCCGGGAAGCTTGCCCCGGTATGCCGCCCCCAACATCTGCGCCAATCGCGCGGCGTAAGAATTGACCGAGAGGACGGCCGTGACGAAGCGCTCAAATGCCCAGGGGTCTCAGCTCGCCAGCAATGTGCAGGCCTTGGATCCGATATGGGCCCAGATCCGTCAGGAAGCGGCCGACGCCATGGCGCGCGAGCCAGCCCTTGGCAGCTTCATCTTTGCGACCATTCTCAGTCACGGAAAGTTGGAAGAGGCCGTCTGCCATCGCCTCGCCCAGCGCCTTAACCACACCGACGTTGACGCGGGCCTGATCGCGCAAACGTTTCAATCCACGCTTGAAACCTCGCAAGACATTGTTGGCACCATTCGCGCCGATCTCGCCGCCGTCTATGACCGCGATCCAGCCTGCACGCGTTATCTCGACCCCATTCTCTACTTTAAGGGTTTCCACGCCCTCGTGACCCACCGTTTCGCCCACGCGCTTTGGAAAGCGGGACGGCACGACTTCGCGCTCTATCTGCAAAGCCAATCTTCACGGATGTTCTCGGTCGATATTCATCCAGCTGCGCGTTTTGGCAAAGGCATCATGCTGGACCACGCCACTGGCTTCGTGGTTGGCGAGACGGCCGTCGTTGGCGACAACTGCTCGTTCCTGCACGCTGTCACGCTTGGCGGCAGCGGCAAAGAGGGCGGCGACCGCCACCCCAAGATCGGCGACAACGTTTTGATCGGCGCTGGAGCGAAGATCCTTGGCAACATCAAAGTTGGCTGCTGCTCGCGTGTTGCGGCCGGTTCTGTCGTGCTCGCTGATGTTCCAAAGAATGTCACCGTGGCTGGCGTACCGGCTAAAGTCGTTGGCCCGGCAGGGTGCGCTGAACCGGCGCGCTCAATGGCCCAGGCTTGGGTTGATGATTACGGCGGGCTCTAATCCGCACAATATTGGAGAAACGACCTTGAAAAAAGACGAACTCGCCCGCGTGCAGACCTACCTCAAGAAGACCTTTGGTGCGGCCACATTAGAAGTGCGCCCGCAACCCAAAAAAGACGACATGGCCGAAGTCTTCATCAACGGAGAATTCGTGGCCGCGCTGTACAAAGAAGTTGAAGACGGCGAGACCTCCTACCAGCTGCAAATGGCCATCCTCGATATGGACCTCGAAGGCGTCTAATCCATGGGGCGCGTCAACGATGTCTCTCTATGAACTCGGCGGCCAACGCGTGTTAGTTGCACAGGATGGCCGCTACTGGGTGGCCCCGAATGCCGTGGTGCTGGGAAACGTCAGGATCGAGGAAGATGCCAGCGTCTGGTTCTCGGCGGTGTTACGTGGCGATAATGAGCTAATCACAATTGGTGCCCGCTCCAATGTGCAAGACGGATGTGTGCTGCATACTGACCCAGGTTTTCCGCTGACGATTGGGCCCGATTGCACCATCGGCCACATGGTCATGCTGCACGGCTGCACCATCGGACGCGGCAGCCTGATTGGCATTGGCTCGATTATTCTCAACGGCGCCAAGATTGGCGACGAATGCGTGATCGGGGCCAATACACTCATTCCGGAAGGCAAGGATATTCCGGCGCGCTCCATGGTCATGGGCTCGCCTGGCAAGGTGGTGCGCACTTTGAGTGATGATGACGTCAAACGCTTCAGCGGGGCGGCCGGACGCTATGTCGAGAATTGGAAGCGCTTCGCTTCAGGCTTGAAGCCGCAGGTTTAAGTGCCCCAAAAAGAACCGAGCCGGACGCGGGGGAGGCGTCCGGCTCGGGAAACAGGCCCGGGTGGGGTCGGGGGGATGGCAGGGTGAGTTCCCGGACCTGAAGAGAAATCTTTGCTTGTGCGTGCTCGTGCTAATTCGGATTGGCCTGCGTACCAGCGATGGCCGCAGGTGAGGCGGCATCGCTTGGATCCAGCGACACCCAAACTTTAGGATCGATATAAGATTGGCGCATAACGAAGTGATAGGGTGTCTGAGTCCAGAGCTTGACCGCCTCAACCTTGTTGTCGAGGATGAAATCACCCTGCGAAGTCCGCGCGGTGAGCACCGCATGGCCTTCATTTTTTTCGTCTCTGACGACCGTCAGCAAAAGTGCGCTCGCTGGCCAGCCGCGTTCCATCAGGTCTTTGCGCTTTAGCAGCGCGAAATCTTCGCAATCGCCGCGTGTCGTTGGGATCGTCCAGTATTCCGCAACGCCATACACTTCCATGTCGGTCGCCGGTTCAATAGCTTGATTGACGCCACGATTGACCTCATCGAGCTCGCTTAAGCGCTCAGGCGTCGCATCAAAACGTGCGTCATCTGATGCGTGTCCAGCGCATTCGCCAGGCATCACTTCGCATAAACGAATGAAGCCGTAAGGGGGTTGAGCGTTGCCAAACACCCGCATGAAAGCAGGCGAGCGCGTTGCCGGATGCAAGGCAGCAACCTCTTGAGCGGATGCCGCTCCAACAAAACTTGTGATACCCCACAACGCAACTGCGCTGACGCAACTAAACTTCATGATACGCCCTCGTACACAGTCAACGACACTACACGATAGACTTCGATTTACCCTCAACAGTGAGCGCTGCATTTGAACCAAATGAGATTCAAACTTTAAGTTCCCGATTGGGGCAATATGGCGAGCGCTTTGCGGCATTTCATTACCGGAACTAGGAACAGGGGCCGCGTCAGCCGAAACTATGCTTCAGGACTTCAAGGTCATGCATTTCGCTGAATTGGATGCCGATGCCGTTATCGTGGTGCCGGCGCACGACCGCATTGAATTTGCCGACAAAAACGTTCGCACCTAGCTGCGGCCGCGCTGATGTTCCAAGCGATGCGCCGGTGGCAGAGAAGTCGATCACGGTGACGTCGATCACGAGGCCATCGTCCAGTTTCAGCTTGGTTTTCCGCCCCGAGGCGCCGATGCGCTCATGCTGGCGCCCTGTGGCTTCTGGCATGGCGTCACGATTGATTAACCAGGTTATCTGTGCTGCGAGCTTTTCGCGTTTGTGAGCTGAAACCTTGAATTGGAACGCAAAACCTTTATCGAACGTGCGCGTAACAACGCCTTCAAGCCCGCCGATGTGGTCAAAGTAAGCGACGATTTTTTCGCCCGCTTCGACAGCGCCATCTGAGACGAGCGAAGCGCCACCGACGGAAATGTCTTTGAGCAAGCAGGGATACTCGTTCCGGTCCCCGCGCATAAAGCGGCCTGAGAGCTCAAGCTGGACGCGGCGGTGACGGCGCAAGTCTGGCACAATGCGAGGTTCTGAGCGGGCGCTGGCGCGATTTACAACGTGAGAATGTAACGACATAGCCGGTCCTTTGGCAGGGCAGGCCAGGCATCTGGCCACCACCGGCGGGTTTGCAACACACGTTTAATGGCCGGTCAAAGAAGTATGGCGGGCGGCACTTAAAGAAGGACTAACCAGTGCCCCATTTTTGTAACGGCCCCAAAATGCCGGGCCTTAGGGGTCTATGCAATCCAGATTGAAACGAGGTCAGGGCTATTAGTCTCCATCGGGCTTATTTAGACCGCCGTCGTAGACCCGGAATTGCCGCCCTTCAGATCGCACGATCCGGGCATTGCGAACGTGCGGCAGGAATGGGGCTTGACGATGCGCAGCGTCGATCACCGATTGTGGCCGGCCATTCGGCCAGTTCAGCTCGTGACTGATGAGACGCCAGCTACTGAGCGGTTCCAGGCCAAGCCATGGGTAGGCTTGCTCTGGCGCAACGCCGCCGAGAAAACGGTCAACGGCGTCGCGCGTATGAATGAGAGGAAGAAGCAGCATTTCAAAGCGGGCGGTCTTACCGCTTTCCGTTATGCTTTCGATTCTAAACAGTCCAACTGCCCCTTGCTGCGCCATAACCGCGAACTGGCGTTGCAGCGTGACACGGTCTTCCGCTCCAAAAAGATCGAAAATATTGAGGCCGCGGAATTCTACTTTGAAGGCTTCGCAGATGCGCGTGCCAGCTAAGCGGAAGCGGCTCGTCACGGTATCGCTGCGCTCAAGAATAAACGTGTCCGGCAAGATCCCGGCGATTTGCGATGGCTCAATCTCGAACCTTTTGGGCGCCATCCGGTCGCCCCGCACGTCGTTCCAATAGGCATAGAGGTGTTGGCTGATTGTTTGTTTCATTTCCTCAGACCCTGGGCCACTTACAGCGCCCCTATTTATTCTCGCCGTTTCATCGGGCCTCCCCATATCAGGGTTAACGCCGCGCCAATCCGGGACAGTCTCAATTGAGCGCAGCTTGGCTTGGCAACCAGTGAGCACCGTTCATGCCAGGACCCGCCGATGCGCGACAAAGGTTGCCGGGCGTACGCGCTATCGTTAACAACCCAAACGGGCCATCTGGCCGCCAGGCTTAAGGGACGGGAGCCCAGGAAACTTGGACAAACATGAGCCGGTCTTCAATGTGCCGGGCGCTGTGCTTGCGACGCTAGCGGTGCTGGGGGCTGTGCATCTCGGTTTGACATGGCTCAGCGAGGACGCCCGCGATTGGTGGCTGCTAGCTCTCGCTTTCATTCCATCGCGTTATGCGGAGCAAGCGGGCACGCTGCCGGGCGGCACGATTGCCAGCTTCACGTCGCCGCTGACTCACATGGCGGTCCACGGCGGCTGGGCGCATCTGCTCATCAACAGTGCTTGGCTGCTGGCATTTGGCTCGGTTATTTGCAGGCGTTGCGGCGGCATGCGCTATCTTGCTCTTGCCATCGGTTCAGGCCTCGCCGGTGCCCTGACATTCCTTGTCTTCCACCCAAGCCAAGAAATTCCCATGGTTGGCGCGTCGGGCGCGATATCGGGGCTGATGGGCGCGACGATGCGGTTCTTTTTTAGCGCCATCAACAGTGGCAGGTTTTGGCAGCTCAGAGAAGAGCCGGACCGGATCGCGCGCATGAATCTCGCAACGGCATTCAAGGACCGGCGCTTCCTGACGACCACGATTTTCTTTGTGACCTTAAACCTCTTGGCAATTTGGGGAATTGGCAGCTTGGGGGCAGCAGGTCCGATCGCTTGGGAAGCGCATCTTGGCGGATACTTCTTTGGATTGTTCGCATTTGCACTCTTCGATACCGCACTGCAAAAGTCTTCACCTCATGCAACGAAAGTTGAATGAACTCTTGCATTAGAAATTTTTATGCCTCAGCATTCGCCCAATAAATCTTGTAGCGGGCAGGTCCCAGAAACTGGGTCGCGGCAGGGAGGCTAGAACTTTGAATATAGGTCATATCCTGAAGGTCAAAGGCCGCAGCGTTTCAACTGCGCGCCAAGTTGATAACGTCCAAGAGATCGCCAATCGCTTGTCTCAGCGTAAAATAGGCGCGATTGTCATCATCGGGGATAATGGCGTCGTCAGCGGTATCATATCGGAACGTGATGTGATCCGCGTGATCGCTCAACACGGCACGAAGGCGCTTCTGATGCCCGTTTCCGAGGTCATGACGCGCGACGTTGTCTCTTGCACGGAAGCGACTCCGGTTGATGAAATCATGGCCATGATGACGACGGGCCGTTTCCGCCATGTCCCCGTCATTGAAGATGGTGCGTTGGTTGGCATCATCTCAATTGGGGATGTGGTCAAGCATCACGTCGCCGAGGTCGAGCTTGAAGTGTCCGCGATGCGCGGCTACTTGGCGACTGGGTGAGCAGCGGGAATAATTTCATTTCTGAGTTTCCCGGGTTCCAGCCGTGTGACGTTGTCGGCTGATGGCCGCTTGATATTGCGGGCATCCACTTCGCGCACGATGTCATCGATGTAACGGGCAGCACCCGATGCGCCGCGCTCGATCAGATCGTTGGCGCGATGGAAATCGAACAAACCGATATCTTGAAGACGCGGCGAGATCAGCGCGTCAGGCGGGTCGCCTGCGAGGCGGGACCGCGCAATTCTGTCCTGCACAATATTGAAGGCATCAACCATGACAGTCGAAATTCCGGGCGCACCGTCGCCGCGTCCTAACAGCTGGCGATGCAGCAGCCCGCGCATGCCTTTTGGCGAAGGTGCTGCTTCCTCGTAATTTGGTTCAATCTCTGCGTCTGCACCGTAATCTTGCTCAGGCGAGGGAACAACGCAGCCGCGACCAACAACGTCAAAGTTGAGATTGACGGCGATGACATAACGCGCACCCAGCGCCCGGCACACTGAGACGGGAATGGGATTGACGAGAGCGCCATCAAACATCCAGCGGCCGTTGATGCGCACCGGCTTGAAGATGCCGGGCAGAGCGTAGGATGCGCGGACTGCATCTACCAGCTTGCCGCGTGATAGCCAATGCTCGTGGCCAGTGCCAATGTCTGTGGCAACGGCCGTGAACTTGGTCTCCAGATCCTCGATCCGCTTGTTGCCCATGTGCTTGTCGAGGCGTTCACACAGGCGCTGACCGCCGATCAGGCCGGTGCCGGCAAGATTGAAATCGAGCAGGCCGAAAATCCGCCGTGGTGTCAGTTCACGGGCAAACTCTTCCAATTCATCGAGATGGCCCGCCGCGTAGCAGCCGCCAACAACAGCGCCAATCGATGTGCCGGCGATGATGTCGGGTTTAATGCCCGCGGCGTTGAGGGCCTTTAGGACGCCGATATGGGCCCAGCCGCGCGCCG
>JAYTQI010000351.1:0-1589 GCA_043746825.1 Hyphomicrobium sp.
TTTACCCAGGCCGGTTCGGAAGTGTCGGCGCTGCTGGGCCGTATTCCATCCGCCGTTGGTTATCAGCCGACCCTCGCCACCGACATGGGCGCGCTGCAAGAACGCATCACCACCACGCAGAAGGGCTCAATCACCTCGGTGCAGGCCATCTACGTGCCCGCCGACGACTTGACCGACCCTGCGCCCGCCACTTCGTTCGCGCATTTGGACGCGACCACGGTGTTGTCACGCTCGATTGCGGAAAAGGGCATTTATCCGGCTGTTGACCCGCTCGATTCCACCTCGCGTATGCTCGATCCGCGCATCGTCGGCGAAGAGCACTACAACATTGCGCGCCGCGTTCAGTCGATCTTGCAGAAGTACAAATCGCTGCAGGACATCATTGCGATTTTGGGCATGGATGAGCTTTCCGAAGACGACAAGATGACGGTGGCCCGCGCCCGCAAGATCGAGCGTTTCATGTCGCAACCGTTTACAGTCGCCGAAGTGTTCACCGGTTCGCCGGGCAAACAGGTGCCGTTGGCGGATACGATCAAGGCCTTTAAAGGCTTGTGCGATGGCGATTACGATCACCTGCCGGAGCCCGCCTTCTACATGGTCGGTACCATTGAAGAGGCTATCGCGAAGGCCGAAAAATTGGCAGAAGCGGCGTAAACAAAAATCGGGGCAGCTTTGCCTCGCCCGTTAGGAGAGACCCATGGCGGACGCGAAGGCAAAGTTTGGCAGCTGCTGTGAAGAGCTGAAGGAAGCTCTTGATGGCGGCGATTTCGAGCCCCTGATTACGGTTGGGCCGGACACAGTTATTTATATGACGGTCGGGCTGGTCGATCTTGAAGAAGACGAGCCGGGCCTCGTCGATCATCCGATGTTCTTCTGCCCGTTCTGCGGTTCGAAACTGCAAACGCCAGAAGACGTCCGGGCCAAAGCCGGCGCCGAGGGTGAAGGCGAAGAAGCGGTTTGAGTTTGGGAAAGAATTAAATGGCAGGCACTTTCAAATTCGAACTCGTTTCACCAGAGCGCATCTTGCTCTCGGTTGATGCCGATCAGGTTGTTGTCCCCGGTGCTGACGGCGATTTCGCTGTCCTGGCGGGCCACGCGCCGGTCATCGCGACGCTGCGCCCCGGCGTTCTGGACGTGACGGCGGGCGGCACCAAGAAGCGCCTGTTCGTGAAGAGCGGCTTCTGCGAGGTTGACCCCACGCGCCTGACTGTCCTGGCGCAAAAGGCCTACGACGTTGACGACATGACGCCAGCGATCATCGCCGATGAAATGAAAACCGCGGAAGCCGAGCTGGCTGCCGCCAAAGACGACAACGCCCGCGCCATGGCCGATACGCTGGTTTCTGAACTCAAGCGCCTGTCTTCGAAGGATGCCTGATAACGGGCCTTCTTGGGACGTATTGGGATTATCGAAAATATTTTTCTTTAAGAGCGGCGGCGTGCCGGTCTGCCCGGCGGCGCTTTTGCACGGGCAAATCGTTTTTTGAATTCCGTCTTGCCCTCGTCGAAAATTCCCATGCCAAACATTCCCAGCATCACGACCTGAGCCATCGCAAACAGTTCATACAATTGGCTGTCGGGGTGAGACAT
>JAYTQI010000352.1:0-3622 GCA_043746825.1 Hyphomicrobium sp.
GGTTGGCGTTTCGAAAAAGAACATCTTGGTGTTGGGCTTGATGGCCTTTTTCCAAGCCTCGAGATCGCGGCCGTCAACCAATGTGCAGGTGATGCCAAAACGCGGGCACAGCGTTTCCACGATGTAGCGGCACGAGCCAAATAGCGCCCGGCCCGACACAATGTGATCGCCAGCTTTGAGGTAGCAGAGCATCGCAGCGGTAACGGCCGCCATGCCGGTCGCAGTGGCGCGGCAGTCTTCAGCACCCTCAAAAATGCGCAACCGCTCTTCAAACATCGCAACAGTCGGATTACCGAAGCGCGAATATTGAAAGCCCGGGTCTTCGTTTTTAAAGCGCGCTTCGGCCTGCTCGGCATCTTTGTAGACAAAGCCTTGCGTCAAGAACATTGCTTCTGAGGTTTCGCCGTATTGCGACCGCAGCGTGCCGCCGTGGACCAGCTCGGTCTCGGGCCGCCATTTGGGCTTACCCGGTTTGTCAGGAGTTTTTGCCATGCGATGCAAAGCCTTCAGCGCGAAATCATGGTCTCTATAAGCGCCGGACGTTGGAGGCTGAGCGGCGTACCTGCTGCGCGCACGGCCTCTTTAGCGAGTTATTTTACGTGGCTGCAAGCCGGCCGGCCAAAATACCACGAGTTCAGGCTGTGGGGCTTATCCCCCGAACCCCTTGGCGTCAAGGGCGGCTTGGTCTAGAGCGGTCCTAGAGATCAAGGGTAGACATGTGAAAACGGCGGCGAACAAGGCAAGTATCAAGGCGGCGTCGAATGCGGCGGTCACAGTGGGTATCGTGCCGTCGCAAGGCATTCGGCAGATGATTGTGTCCGGCGCCATTAAGCTGGCGGAGCCGATTGCCGACACCCAGCTCCAGCCCGCTAGCCTGGATTTGCGGCTTGGGCCGGTCGCGTACCGGGTGCGTGCGAGCTTTTTGCCGGGGCGTGACTCGCGTGTGCAGAATAAGCTCGATGAACTGCAAATGCATACCATTAGCCTCAGCCAGGGTGCGGTCTTAGAAACTGGCTGCGTTTACATTGTGCCGCTGATTGAGAGCTTGGCTTTGCCTGAAGGCATCGCGGCTGCCGCAAATCCAAAAAGCTCAACCGGCCGGCTTGATGTTTTCACCCGCGTCATTGCCGATGGCGTCAATGCCTTCGATCAGGTGCCTGCCGGCTATCACGGCCCGTTGTTCGCCGAGATTTGCCCGCAGACCTTTCCCATTGTGGTGCGCAAGGGATCGCGGTTGTCGCAAATCCGTTTCCGGATTGGGCCGGCTGCCGATACCGACGCGGCGCTCACCGAACTGCATAAGCGCGAGAAGCTAATTTCAACCGAAGTCGCGGACATTGCGGGCGGCATCGCGCTGTCGGTCGATCTACAAGGCGACGGCCAAGGCTTGATCGGGTATCGCGCACGCCGTCACACCAGCGTTGTCGATGTCGATAAGCCGGGCAGTTGTGCGGTTATCGATTATTGGGACCCTATCAGCTTGAGAAACGCCAATTACCTCATCCTCGATCCTGATCAGTTTTATATCCTGGCCTCCAAAGAAGCAGTGCACGTACCGCCAACCCATGCCGCCGAGATGATGCCGTTCAACCCGCTTGTTGGCGAATTCCGCGTCCATTATGCGGGTTTTATTGATCCGGGATTTGGTCACGCGGCGGCGGGCGGGCACGGCTCGCGTGTGGTCTTGGAAGTGCGCTCGCACAAAGTGCCGTTCATTCTCGAGCATGGCCAGATCATCGGCCGCTTGATCTACGAGCGCATGACGGAAACACCCGACATCATCTACGGCCGCGACCTCAAATCCAACTATCAGGGCCAGGGCCTGAAGCTGTCGAAGCACTTCAGATAGCGGCCCAACTTACGACGCTTAGGCTACATCTCAACCATCGGCTTGAAGCCGCCGAAAATCATGCGCTTGCCATCGAAAGGCATGTTCTCCATGTCTGGTTTCAATCGCGGGTCGGACATGACTTTTTTCATGACCGCATCGCGGTGTGCGCGCGACTTATAGACAATCCACGAAAACACCACGACTTCGTTGGGTTTTAACTTCACCGCCTTGGTGAAGGATGTCAGCTTGCCAACAGGTACATCGTCAGCGGCGCATTCGACATAGGCGAGCGCGCCATGCTCGCGCCAGATCTTTCCGGCTTTGGCCGCAAGCTTCTTGTAGTCTGGCATCTTGGCCTTTGGCACAGGCACGATAAATCCATCGACATAGGACATAGCGGGACCTCCTTTATCTGGAACTTCTTCTAGATCAATACGCCGCGCATCTTATGGGAACCAGTGTCTGAAGTCGCCGAAGCACATCAAATAGCGAAAAATGCCGGAAAACCGGGCATTGGCAGAAAGCGGCCATCTGGCACATATGAAGAGAAAAGTCGCGCCGCCCATCAAAAACACTGGTTTTTCCGCCACGAATCGCGCTTTTTACCTCCTGAGGCTCCAAAAACCCAACAAATCGCATGTTTTCTGGCTGCGAAGATGTAGTGTCCGGAGCATCACCGATTCACAAGAGAGGCAAAACCACATGGCTAAAGCACCTGCCGCCGCAGCAAAGTCAGCCGCTACAAAAGTTGAAACCGTCACGCTCAAGCACATCGCAGCCGCGCTGGCCGAAGCGCACGAGCTTCCCAAGAAGCAGTCAATTGCATTGCTTGAAGATCTTGTTGCGCACATCGCGACTCATCTCAAGAAAGGCCGCCGCCTGCGCATCGGTGGTCTTGGCGTTCTCCAGGTTCGCAAGCGCCCTGCACGCATGGGCCGAAACCCTGCAACGGGCGAAGCCATCAAGATCAAGGCCTCGAAGAAGATCGCGTTCCGCGCGGCCAAGGAATTGAAAGAGTCGGTCTAAGGACCGGATTTTTTGATTTTGATTTGAGAGAGCCGCCTGTTGTGGGCGGCTCTTTTTTTGTATTCGTCATCCCCGTCCTGCACGCGCGATTAAAGTGCGCGCGTTTAGCCGAGGATGACGTCCTGCTCAACCACTCGCGAAATAATTGGTGATGAAGCGGCCGTAGATTTGGGTCAGGTCTTCAAGGTCTTTGACGGACGTGTGCTCATCAACCTGATGGATGGTGGCGTTGACAAGTCCGAACTCCACAACAGGGCAGTGGTCCTTGATGAAGCGCGCATCCGACGTGCCGCCGCCGGTCGTGAGCTGCGGTGTGCGGCCTGTCACCGATTTGACAGCGTCTTTCAAAGTCGCAACAAGCGGGCCAGGCTTGGTGACGAAAACATCGCCGTTTCCAGAAAATGAAATATCAAATCTGGCATTGAGTTCGGCGGCGGCAATGCCAGCGTTGTCTCGGACCCAGGCTTCCATCTTCTGGCGCGTCCAGGCGTCGTTATAGCGGATGTTGAGCTTGGCGTGAGCTTCAGCGGGAATGACGTTGGCCGCGGTATTGGGCACCGAGATCACTGTCACTTGCAAATTTGATGGCTGGAAATTCGCGGTGCCGTCATCAAGCTTGGCGGAGCAAAGCCGGTCGATGATGCGCGCTAATTTCGGCACTGGGTTGTCAGCAAGCTGCGGGTAAGCCGCATGGCCTTGCTTGCCATGCACGATAAGTTCAGCGTTGAGCGAGCCGCGCCGGCCGATCTTGATTTCATCGCCGAG